>DASUTC010000146.1 GCA_036374795.1 Herpetosiphonaceae bacterium | reverse complement strand
GCGCATTGAGCGCCCTCGCACCCAGGAGCCGCCGCATGGATACAGGTATCCTGATCGTCATTGGAGCCATTGGGCTGATCGTTGTGCTTGGCTTCTTCGTCGCCCTGAATCGCAGCTGGGGTAGCTTTCCCACCCGCGCGGGAGGGTACGCGCCTCAGCCCTCCGATATGCCTGCACCCGCGTCGTTGCCGGTCGCGACCGGCGACAATGCCGCCGACACGGAGCCGATCGAGCCGGATGATCAGCCGGTCGCGCCTATTCCCATCAGCAACCCGATGGTCAGGCGCGCGGTTGAGACGGCTATCGCCAACCATAGCCCAGTGAGCCGCTACATTCTTCGCCAGGGCAACGACCTGTACTTCTCGTTCGATACGATGCCTGATCCTGACCAGCGTCGGCAGGCGTATCACCTGATGCGGCGGTTCGAGGCCGGTGAAGATGTTGATATCGGCGCGCTCATGCGCTTACTTCGGCAGATAATCCAGTGAGGGACGAAAGCACAAAGAGCAAACCGAGAACCAAGAACCGGAAACTCGAAACGCGGAACTTGAAGCTGAGAGAGGCGTCGATCGATGGCAAACACCGGCATCCGCTATACCGCAGAGATCAAAGATGTGCGGGAGGTTGCGCTGTATGGCGTGGCCGACCTGCCCTTCTGGCGCGTGATCCTGCGACGCGAAGGTCTTTTCCCATATAACTCCGGCGGTAACGCCGAGCTCGTGCTTAGCGCGACGGCGCTGGCCTGGAAGGGATTTAAGTTTCGGGAATGGATCGCCACGGTGGCGATCTGTGCTGAGGAGCATGAGGCGCAGCATGACGGATTTTACCTGGCGCTCGCCTTCAACACATCGCGCGTGCTGGCTTTTGCCGAGCGGCGCTTCTTCAAGACACCCTACTACCACGGCAGCGTGCACGTCGATGAGCAGACGCCCGCGCTGATCGACGTGAGCGAGCGACGCCGGACGCTGTTCAGGGCAGAGATGGAGCAGCCCCGCGCGCCGGTATCCGTCGACGACGAGGCATGGAGCGGCCCGGTCTTCCTGCCCAACAGCATGACGAAAAATCACTCGCAGGGGCAGAAGTTCTTTGTGAGCGTCAGCGGCGAGCAGGCGATCTATGCTTTCTCCCCCACGACGGATCGCCTTGCGCTCAGCGCATCCGAAGATCATGAGCTCTTCCAATGGCTGATCGACTCAGGCTTTACCGCGACGGAGTGGCGCATTCGCGGCAGCGCCGAGCACGCACGATCGCAAACCTACGACCGAGCGTTTCAGGCCGCATCTCGTGCAGGCGGCTGAGCAGCGCAGCGAATGGCGATTGCATCCAGCGCATACCTATGCCATAATAGCCGTCGCTCGTGAGCAGACGCGGAGCCTACCCGCTCGCGCTTCGTCTGCCGCGCGTTCCCCCCAAAGCGTCCAACCGCTAGAGAGTTGCGAACGCCGATCGGTTACGATTGGCGGACGAGCTGCGCGCTATGCCGCGATTCTGGCGTTGCCCCGTGCACGTTGGACCAGCCCATTCGTCATGGTAGAGGAGGACCTGTATGAACGGAACCGAAACCGTCGGCATCTGGATCAACAAGCGTGCGCTGGCGAACCTGGAGCTGCCTTTCAGACACAATCTTCAATCCAAAGATGCCGGATGGCAGATCGAAGTGCTTGAGGCGGGCAGGCTGACGGCACGCTTCCAGAACGGACATCAGGATCACTACGATGTCGAAAAAGGTGACATCATCTTTTCCAGCGGCGAGGAGCTGTATCTGACGCTTCAGCGCACGGCGAAGACCGCCCGCTCAGACGCATCGACGCAACGGCTGGCGGCTGCCGAGAGCCAGAGCGCGAGCCAGAAATCAGCCAGCGCCCAGGAGTCGCAGGCGACACGGAAGGGTAAAAAGACAGCACGCTAGAAGGCCCGCCTTTTGATCACGATCGGCGTATTCTCGCCAGTCATAACCTGCGCCTGTCAGGTCTAAAGGAGTCAGACGATGCCGATACCAATCGATGTGCTTAATAATCTCGCAAAAACCCTCCGTATCGACCTTACGGGTCCGGCACAGCCAGCGCCGGGCCAGACGGCGACGGCTCAGATCGTGCCGCAGCTCTCGGATATTGGCGTCACCGAAGTGCTGGACGGCGTGGTCAATGTCACCTGGATCACCAAAGATGTTCGCTTCAGCACAGCCAAGCTCGAACCGACGCTGGCGGCAGCCGGTCTTGACCCGAAGATCCTGGGTGGTATTCCGCTGGGCGGCATCACTCCGCTTGAGGGCGTGCCCGGCCTCCTCGGTCAGCTCACCGGCTCGATCCCGCTGCCGACGACGACGACGGTGCCGATCAGCGTCGAGGTGGAGTGGAGCATCACCGACGAGCGGGGAACGACGCTGACGCTCGGAACCGATTTTCTCGCTCCCGAAGGTCTGACGAATCCCACGGTGTCAGTGATCTTTGCACCCGAAACGGCGGAGCTCACGACCGACAATCCGCTTCCGGCTCCGATCCGCCGGAATCTCAACGCGCGCGTTCGGCTCACGGCGAGCGGGACTCAAACAGCCTTTATTCCGCTGCCGTCGATCCCGATCCTGGTTCCGGCGCTGCCGCTGCCCACGATTCTGGCGCTCTTTCTGCACACCGATTTCCAGGCGCGCAGCGGCGACGACGATGGCGCTGTGCTGATCGTCGTGCCTGCCAACTCGCCGTTCGGCAGCTTGCAGCAGCTTCAGCCGACGCTCAACCAGCTTCAGGGGGCGGCGTCCACGCTCGCATCGTTCGCGTCGTTTGCGGCGTTCGTGGCAGGACTCTCGGAGCTGACGGGAGCGCTGACCGCGCAGCCGTTCGTGCAGTTCCGCTCCACCAACGAGATCGGCAACCTCAACGATATTACGCTGATCCAGCGCGGCTTTTTCGAGAACGATACCGAGGCCGAAGATGAGCTGAGCTCGCTGATCTTTATTGGTCGTAAAGACAAAAAGGTGCAGCTCTTCAACGCCCGCGACTTCGATACCGACGAGGGCGCGTTTACGCTCACCATCGGGCGCAATCTGTTCGTCATCGTGCGTAATCTGCACAGCGCCGAGCCCGCCGAAGAGCCGGACGGCTCCTTGAAGGTCGACAAGACACCGCCGGGCGGCGTGTTCAACCCCGATCATTTTGGCGATGAGCTCTCCTCACTGCGCTTTGTCTAGCTCCGACGACCGCGCCCGGCCAGCGTCCGATACGGGCTGGGTGCGGTTCGTGCTGCCCGATGGCTGGCAGGATGTCGGGGTCTGGCGGGTGCGGATCGGCGAGACGACCGGGCAGCCGGGCGAGCGCATAGCTGCGCCGGTCGGCTGCGTGCGGGTGATCGTCGAGGCGGCGGTCGCGATGCTGGGCTTTCAGGGCGAGGGAACGCTGGCGATCGATGTCGAGGTGCAGCCAGACGGCCTGACGGAGATGACGCTGCCGCTCACGGTTT
>DASUTC010000145.1 GCA_036374795.1 Herpetosiphonaceae bacterium | reverse complement strand
GCTGCGCGGCTTCCGCATCGAGCTGGGTGAGATCGCGGCGGCGCTGCGCCAGCACGCGGCGGTGCGCGATGCGGTGGTGCTGCTGCGCGAGGACGCGCCGGGACAGGCGCGCCTTGTCGCCTATGTCGTGGCAGCCCCAGGGAACACGGGAACCCAGGAACACAACGCAGCACAACGCGCCCCCGCGCCGACAGGTGGGAGCGCGGAGGCCGGGGGTGCGGGCCGCCACGCCGACCTCCGCGCGTACTTGCAGGCGCGGCTCCCGAACCACCTGATCCCGGCGGCGTTCGTGGTGCTCGACGCCCTGCCGCTCACGCCCAACGGCAAGCTCGATCGTCACGCCCTGCCCGCGCCCGGCACCGATCGGCGTAGTGCTGGCACGGACTTTGTCGCGCCGCGCACGGAGGCGGAGAAGACGCTGGCGCAGATCTGGGCGGCGGTGCTGCGCGTGGAGCGTGTCGGCATTCACGATAATTTCTTCGCGCTCGGCGGCGATTCGATCCTGACGATCCAGATTATCGCGCGGGCCAACCAGGCCGGGCTGCGCCTATCGCCCAAGCATCTGTTTCAGCACCAGACGATCGCGCAGTTGGCGGCGGTGGCGGGCACGACCGCACAGGTTATCGCCGAGCAGCAGCCCATGACCGGCGCTGTGCCGCTGACGCCGATCCAGCGCTGGTTCTTCAGCCTTGATCTGCCGGAGCCGCACCACTTCAACCAGGCGACGCTGTTCCAGGTGCGGCAGCCGCTCGACCTTACGCTGCTGGATCAGGCCGTGGCGCATCTGCTGGACCACCACGACGCGCTGCGGCTGCGCTTTGTCCGCGACATGCAGGGCTGGCAGCAGCAGATCGTCGCGCCGGAGCGGGCGCGCGATGGAGCGGTGGTAACGGCGATAGACCTATCAGCCGTATCCGCAGCCGAGCAGAGCGAGGCGATCTACGCGGCGGCGACGGAAATCCAGGCCGGCCTCAATCTCACGGACGGGCCGCTCCTGCGTGTTGCCTGCATCGAACTGGGCGCGGCACAGCCCGCGCGGCTGCTGATCGCGATCCACCATCTGGCTGTCGACGCGGTTTCGTGGCCGATTCTGCTGGCCGATCTTCAGACCGCCTACACCCAGCTCCGCCAGGGCGCTGCCGTGGCGCTGCCGCCGAAGACCACCTCGTTCAAATATTGGGCAGAGCGCCTGACGGGCTATGCCCACTCGGAGATGCTGCGCGAGGAACTGGATCACTGGATGCAGGTAGCGCACCGCATCGTGCCACGGCTGCCGGTCGATATGCCTGATGGCGCGAACACCCAGGCGCTGGCGCATCATGTCGGGTGGACACTGCCCGCCGACGAGACACACGCGCTGCTGCATGAGGTGCCGCGCGTCTATCACACCCAGATCAACGATGTGCTGCTGGCGGCGCTGGCGCTGGCCTGGGCCGATTGGACGGGCGCGCGCGCGCTGCGGCTCGACCTGGAAGGCCACGGACGCGAGGCGCTCTTCGACGAGGTCGATCTGTCGCGCACGGTCGGCTGGTTTACCAGCGTCTTCCCGGTGCTGCTCGATCTCGGCACCGCCCACGAGCCGGGCGCGGCGCTCAAAACGATCAAAGAACAGCTGCGGCAGATCCCACAGCGTGGCATCGGCTACGGCGTGCTGCGCTATCTGGGCGACGACGAGATTCGTGCCGCGCTGGCTGCCCTGCCGAGCGCGGAGATCGCCTTCAACTACCTGGGCCAGCTCGATCCGCCGCTCGCCGACGACGACCTGCTCATGCCCGCGCCTGAGCAGCCCGGTGAAACCATCAGCGGGCACAGCCGCCGCATGCATCTGCTGGAAGTCAGCGGCTTTGTGGCTGTCGGACAGTTGCATATGCGCTGGAGCTACAGCAGGGCGATCCATCATCAGGCCACGATCGAGCGGCTGGCCGAGCGCTACGGCGCGGCGCTCCAGACGATCATCGCGCACTGCCGGTCCTCTGCCAGCGGCGGCTACACGCCGTCCGACTTCCCGCTGGCCCGCCTCGATCAGCCGACGCTCGATCGCGTGGTAGGCCGCGACCGGCAGATCGTGGACATCTACCCGCTCTCGCCAATGCAGCAGGGCATGCTCTTCCACAGCGTTTACGAGGGTAGGTCGGGCATCTATGTCGAGCAGATGGTCTGTCGCATCGAGGGCGCGCTTAATCTTGCAGCCTTCCAGCGGGCCTGGGCCACGGTCGTCGAGCGCCACCCGATCTTTCGCACCGGCTTTGTGTGGGAGGGTTTGGACGCTCCGCTGCAAATCGTGCGGCAGCGAGCCGAGGTGCCCTGGCAGATCGAGGACTGGCGGCAGCTCAGCGCCGACGAGCAGCAGACCAGATTGGCCGCGCTCCTCGTTGACGATCGGCGGCGTGGCTTTGCCCTCAGCGAAGCGCCCCTGCTGCGGCTGGCGCTCTTTCGCGTCGGCGGCGCGCAGCACGATTTTGTCTGGACACATCATCACCTGCTGCTGGATGGCTGGTCGCTGCCGCTGGTGCTCAACGAGGTCTTTCACTGCTACGAGCGGCTAGCCCACGGACAGGAGCCGCAGCTCGCGCATCCGCAGCCCTACCGCGACTATATCGCGTGGCTGCTGCGGCAGGACATGGCGCGGGCAGAAGCCTTCTGGCGGCAACTGCTCCACGGCTTCAGCGCGCCGACACCGCTTGGCGTGGATCGGCAGGGAGCAGGCGACGGGCAGGCCACGCTTGAGATGCGCCTCTCGGAAGCGACGACCGCCGCGTTGCAGGCGCTTGCGCGCGAGCATAGCCTGACGATCAACACGCTGGTCCAGGGCGCGTGGGCAGTGCTGCTCAGCCGCTACAGCGGCGACTCCGACATCGTCTATGGCGTCACCGTGGCCGGTCGCCCGCCTGAGCTGATCGGCGTCGAGCAGATGATCGGGCTATTCATCAACACCCTGCCGGTGCGCGTCCAGGTCGATCCCCAGGCGGCGCTGCTCCCCTGGCTGCGGCAGATGCAGGCGCTTCAGGTCGAGCTGCGGCAGTTTGAGTATAGCCCGCTGGTGCAGATCCAGGGCTGGAGCGACGTGCCGCGCGGTCTGCCGCTCTTCGAGAGCATCGTCGTCTTCGAGAACTACCCCGTGTCGGACGCTGTTCAGGCCCAGGATCAGCGATCCAGCCTGACGATCGGCAACGTCCAGGGCATCGAGCAGAGCAACTATCCCCTCGGCATCACCGCGATGGTCGAGCAAGAGCTGGTGCTGCGGATCAACTACGACCGCAGCCGCTTCGATCCCGATACAATCGCGCGGCTCGGCGGGCATCTGGAGCTGCTGCTGAGCGGCATGGCGGCCAATCCCGACCGGCGTCTGGCCGATCTGCCGCTGCTGACGGCGGCGGAGCGGGCGCTGCTGCTGAGCTGGAATCCGCCCGCTACCGACACCCCGCCGCTCCGCTGTTTGCACCACCTCGTCGCCGCCCAGGCCGCGCGCACCCCCCACGCCTGCGCCGTCGTCTGC
>DASUTC010000144.1 GCA_036374795.1 Herpetosiphonaceae bacterium | reverse complement strand
AGATCTTTACCGTCATGGAGGGCCTGGAGCTGGTCGCCACCCGCACCGCCGCCCAGCGCCTCACCCCCGCCGATCGCCACCACCTGCACGAGCTGCTGGCGGCGATGGATCAGGCGGTGGAGTCAGCAGCGCACCATCAATGGGCCGATCTGAACACCGCGTTTCACCTGGCGATCGTGCGCATGACGGACATGCCGATGCTTCAGGAGATGACCGCGCGGGTGCTGGATCAGTGGGACCGCGTGCGGCGCTACTACCTGAAGGATGTGCTGGTATTTCGGCTGGCGCAGGCGCAGCAGGAGCACCACGCGATCGTGCAGGCGATGCTCGATCGGGACGAGGAGCGGCTGGCGCAGGTGGTACGGGCGCACAACCAGGGCGCACTGGCCGCCTATACCGCGTACCTGGCGAACATCGCCGAGCCTGCGTCGGGCGAGCGCCGTGCCGACACCTGAGCAGCGACGGGCGCGGGATCCTGGTGGTGATCGCCGGATTCAGCGATCTCGCCTACTGGATGCGAACAGGCCGACCGCTGCGTGCCGACTCGTAGATTGCCAGGATGATCGCCACCGCCTTGCGTCCCTCGTCGATATTGACCAGCGGCTCGCGGTCTTCGCGGATCGCGGCAATGAAATCACGGATCTGCTCGCGGTGCGCCATCGACAGACTCGCGGGATCTGATCCGGCGGCAGCGGCAGGCGGATCGGCGGCAGATTGGCTGAGCAGGTCGTGTGCCTGATTACCGTCGCCGCTGGCACCGTAGCTTGCCCCTTCCGCGTCGGACGCGGCGCTATGAAAATAGAGTAGCTCGTCGCTGTCGATGATCGCGGAGCCACGATCGCCATGCACTTCAAGCCGCGCCGTCAGACCGGGATAGGCCGCGGTCGTGCCTTCGATGATACCCAGCGCTCCGCTCGCAAAGCGGACGATCGCAACGGCGGTATCCTCGACCTCGATCCGCTCGTGGGCCAGGAGGCCGGTATAGGCCGTGACCTCGATCACCGGACCCATGATCCATTGCAGCAGATCGATCGTATGGATCGACTGGTTCATCAGCGCGCCGCCGCCATCCTGCTCCCATGTGCCGCGCCACGCGCCGGAGTCGTAGTAGGACTGTGAGCGCCACCAGCGGACCTGCGCCGTACCTACGGTGAGCCGCCCGAAGCGCCCGTGCTCGACGGCATCGCGCACGATGCGCGTGGATCGATCGAAGCGGTGCTGGCTGATGACCGCGACTTTCTGCGTGGTGGAGCGCCGCACAGCGCGCAGCCGATCGATCGCCTCCAGCGTCACGTCGACCGGCTTTTCCACAACGACGTGCTTCCCGGCCTGCAACACCGCCTCGACATGCGCGGCGTGCTCACCGCTGGGCGTGCAGATGCAGACGGCATCAAGCTCCGGGTGACGCAGCAGATCGGCCAGCGAGGTATACGCCGCCGCCTCGTGCTGCTGTGCCAGCTTCTCGGCTCGCTCTCGATGTCGATCGGCTACCGCCACCAGCAGCGCATCGTCCGGCAGACCGCTGATCGCCTGCGCATGGTGCGGGCCGATCACGCCGCAGCCCAGGATGCCAAAGCGTAGAGGTTCAACCACGCAAGCCTCCTTCCTCACGTTTCGAGTTTCGTGGTCGTCGAACGTTGAGCGTCCGTCTTCCGCTAGAGCTTCCCGCCGCGCTGCTCCAGCACATCGAGCATCTTATCTTTGACCCTGGTGATATGCGCGCGCAGCGCTCGCCTGGCCTCCGCCAGATTATTATTTTTGAACGCTGCGAGAATCGCCAGATGCTCGTTGTGCGTTTCCTGGGCATCACCCGAGGCAAGGTAGTGGATTCGCGCTCCGTGGGTGTTGGCGTGGAGCTGCGTGTAGGTGCGGATGAGACGATTGTTGCCGGTTGTTTTGACCAATAGCGTATGGAACTCTTGATCGTTGATGGTGAACGTCTCATGATCCTGAAATTCGTTACCGACAATCGCCTGCTCCATGCCCGACATCGGCGATTGCAGGGCTGCCGCGACATGATCGACCGCGCCGATCTGGAAAATCGTCTCCGCCGCGTACAGCTCGATCATCAAGCGCATATCAAAGATCTCAGCCACATCTCGCGCCGTTAACTCCGTCACGAACGTGCCCTGTCGGGGAATAATCTCGACTAAGCCGTCGTTGGCGAGCCGCTTCAGCGCATCGTTCACGGGCGTGCGGCTGACACCGAGCGCAACCGCCGTGCTCGGCACAGAAATTTGCATGCCGGGCTTCAGCTCGCCCCGCAGGATTTTGTCCTTGAGCACCCTGTAGGTCTGCTCGGTAAGATCGATATAGTTGAGAGGTTGATAGGTGATGAGCGGATTTTCCATAGGCTATCTAGACCTCGCAAAGGCACTACGTCTGGTATGCAACACGACAGGCTTCATCTATTCTAGCACGAACCAAAGCGCTTAAAGGAACAGTGGGCCTACTCAACGCGGCTGACGCAGGTCTGGCATGTAATATGTTAGAATTGCCGCTATTGTAGCACGAGGGCCATGCCTCGGCAATCGAAAGGTTGTAACGGTTGCCGACAGCCGGATACGGATTCCAGCCTTGGCTGACGACTGTTGCTGACGAGTATCGAGATGGAGCGCATGGCCTTTCGTAGGGATCAGGGTGGAGCATGCCGAAGGTTATTACTGCCGGAGAAACGATGGTGCTGGTGGCACCGGCCCAGCCAGGGCGGCTACGCCATGCGACGCAGGTAGAGCTGCGAATCGGCGGTGCCGAGTCAAATGTGGCGATTGCGCTCGCCCGGCTCGCAGAGCAGGTGGGCTGGATAAGCTGGCTCAGCACCGACGAGCCGGGCGAGCTGGTCCTTGCACGAGTCCGCGCCGAAGGCGTCGATACCAGCCAGGTACGGCGGATCGACGGCTCGACCGGCCTCTACCTGCGGGAGCGGGTTGGCGACATCGTGCGGGTATACTACTATCGTCGCGGCTCGGCAGCCTCATCCATGGACGTGGATGCCTTCGATCCGGCATACCTGGACGGCGCGCAATTCCTGCACCTGACGGGCATTACATCCGCCCTTTCGCCGAGCTGCCAGCGGTTCATGTCCTGGGCCATGCAGGAAGCCAGGCGGCGTGGCGTCGCCGTCAGCCTGGATGTCAACTACCGCTCCAAGCTGTGGAGTCCTGCGGACGCGCGTACCGCGATCGAGGAGCTACTGCCGCTGGTCGATCTCCTGTTTGTCGGCGACGAGGAAGCCGAGGCGCTGTGGGGTGCATCGAGTGAAGCGCTGCTACGAGCGTTCGCGCAACAAGGGCCGAGCGAAGTTGTGCTCAAGCGCGGTGCCGCAGGCGGCCTGGCGCTGGTCGGCGGCGCGATCGTCGAAGGACCGGCCTTCGCCGTCACCGCTGTCGATACCATCGGCGCTGGCGATGCCTTTGCGGCAGGCTACCTAGCCGGGCATCTCTGGCAGGCCGATCCACCGCTGCGCCTGCGGATCGCAAACGCGATGGGTGCCTACGCCGTGATGAACGTCGGCGATTACGAGGGCCTGCCGACAAAGGCCGAGCTATGGTCGTTTCTCGATGGACGGAAAGAGCTTGGTCGCTGAGCTATCAGCGAGACGAAAGAACAAAGAACAAAGAACTTGGGACCGATAAGGAGAAGATACATGGAGATCCGCTTCGATGAGCGCGTCGTGCTTGTTACGGGCGCGAGCACCGGCATCGGCGCAGCCGTCGCGCGCGCGTTTGCAGCCGCCGGAGCCAGGGTTGTCGTGCATTACAACCGGAGTCAGGATGCCGCCGAGGGTGTCGCACGAGATATTGAGACGAGCGGCGGCACGGCGCTGCTGCTCAAGGCCGATGTCACCGATCCACGGCAGCTTCGCGCGCTGGTGGAGCAAACGATGGAGCGTTTCGGACGCATCGACATCTTAATCAACAACGCCGGAAGCCTGATTATTCGCCAGGCGGTGGCGGACATGCCCGACGAAACCTATCGAGAGATCGTCGACGTGAACGTGACAGCGGTCTTTCAGACCTGCAAGCTGGTCATTCCGATCATGCAGCGGCAAGGACACGGCAACATCATCAATGTCACCTCGATTGCGGCGCGCAATGGCGGCGGCGGCGGCTCGATCCTGTACGCCAGCAGCAAAGCGGCGGTGAGCACCTTCACCCGTGGATTAGCCAAAGAGCTGGCGGGATCGAACATTCGCGTCAATGCCGTCTCGCCCGGAACGATCTTAACGCCTTTTCACGAGCGCTTCACCAGGCCCGAACAGATGCAGGCAACGATCGCAACGATCCCGATGGGCCGGGCCGGAACGCCGGAGGAGTGCGTGGGCGCGTTCGTGTTCCTCGCATCCGATGCGCTGAGCGGCTACGTCACCGGGCAGATCATCGAGGTCAACGGCGGGCAGTTGATGCCATAGCCGCAGCCGACGATATGCCCGATAGCGGGAGCCGATCTCAGGCCTGGGCAATGGCCTGCTCGATCCACTGCGCTCCCGCGATCGCATGCGCACCGGTGTGGCTGAGATCGATATGAGGCTCGAAGCTCAGAATCAGGCCTTCTTCACGCCACAGGCGGAGAATGGAAGCATACACTGCCGCGTATTCAGGCGTGCTCCGTGTCGGAATCTGTTTCGCGTGGTCGCGGATATGCAGATGCCCGATCGCGCTGCGGTAGCGCTCAATCCGGGGATCTTGCCCGGAACGAACAATGTGATAGCTATCGGCGAGCAGCTTCACCTGGGGCAGCTTCAGCCGCTCCAGCAATCGCGCTCCATCGTCAAGGGTGTGAGGCCAGGCCGCCTCGTCGGCTGCGATCGGCTCCACAAGCATGCTCACGTGCGGCGTCGCCTGGATCAGGCGGAAGATAACCGACGTGAGAAACGCCTCTGCCCTCGCTCTGGGTATCGCGCCTGGACCGCGAACTAATCCGAAGATGAGCGGCACGTCGAGTGATGCCGCAATCGCCGCGCCCTCGCTCAAGACCTCGAATGCCCTCTCAGTGTACCGATCATAATCTTCGAGCGCCTCGGCCACGTCAAGCCAGCGTCCGGTCGGCAGGGCATGAATCGCCAGGCCAGCGCTGCGGCAGCCTTCAACAATGCTCTTGAGGTGGTGCGGTTGATAACAGTTGGGCTCGATCCCGGTATAGCCTGCCTCTCTCAAGGCGATCAGGACCGCTTCCGGCAGCGTGCCATCCGCCCCAACCATCACGGCGAAGCCTAAGCGCGCAGGAAATCGGCTCCTGCCGCTTGTTGCTGAACCAGCCGGAGGCATGGTGCTCATAAGGTGCCCCCAAGGTTCCACGGGTTGAACTCCGCCTCACCGATGCCCTGCGCTTCGCTCTTCGTGGCCTGTCCCGAGGCCACGGCTACCGCCAGATCCAGCAGCGCGGCAGCGACCTCCCCCATCTGAACGCCCTCCAGAATCGTGCCCGCGTTCAGATCCATATCGTCGATCATCTGCGCGTATGTCGTGGAATTGGTGCAGATCTTGATGCTGGGCGCCGGTTTAAAGCCAAAGACCGAGCCACGGCCCGTGGTAAAGAGCACAAGATTACAGCCGCCCGCCACCTGTCCCGTAACGGAAACCGGATCGTAGCCTGGCGAGTCCATGAAGGTGAAACCGCGTGCTGTCACCTGCTCGGCGTAATCATAAACACCCATCAGCGGCATCGTCCCACCTTTGGCGACCGCGCCAAGCGACTTTTCGTAGATCGTCGTCAGGCCGCCGGCTTTATTGCCGGGACTCGGATTGTTATCGATCTCCATGCCGTGCCGTCGGGCGTGCGCTTCCCACCAGCCCACCTGCGAGACAAGCTTCTGCCCCACCTCAGGGCTGATCGCGCGCCGCGTGAGCAGATGCTCTGCGCCGTAGATCTCCGGTGTTTCCGCGAGCACCGCCGTGCCGCCCTGGCGGACCACCTGATCCACGACCATGCCGAGCACCGGATTCGCCGTCACGCCCGACCAGCCGTCGCTGCCGCCGCACTGGAGCGCAAGCATCAGCTCGGAGATCGGCTGCGGCGTGCGCTGCACGTCGTTGACCAGCGGCAGCAACGCATCGATCGCGCTGATACCCGCCGCGATCGTTGTACGAGTACCGCCCTCGCCTTGAATAACGAGGTGCGGCGGTGTTCGGGCCGTGCCATCCTCGTCGCTCGCGCGGAGCTCGTAGTTCTGAATCATGTCAGCGATCTGATTCGTCTCGCAGCCCAGCCCGACGATGATGTACGCGCCAATATTCGGATGCCGCGCCATACCAGCCAGCGTGCGCTGGAGCAGCACATAGTCCGGCCCGTTGATGCGATTGGCACAGCCGGAGAGATGCGTCAGCGCGATCACGCCGTCGACGTTGGGATAGGCCGCCAGGCGCTCCGGCGTAAAGGCGTGCGCGATCTCACGGCTGGTATGCGCCGAGCAGTTGACCGATGCGATCACGGCAATATAGTTGCGGGTTGCGACTCGTCCGCTGGCCCGCTGATAGCCCAGGAATGTTCGGCGCTGCTCGATCGGCACGTATTCAACCGGTCGCACATCCACGCCAAAGGCATAGTCGCGGGCAAAATCGTGCACGCCGAGGTTGTGCGAATGCACATGCTCGCCCGCCGCGATCGGCTGCGTCGCAAAGCCGATCACCTGGCCGTATCTGCGGATCGGCGCGTCCTGAGCAATCTCACGCAGCGCGATCTTATGTCCACTGGGAATCAGCCGACGCACCGCGAGCGCTGCGGGGGGTCCCGCCTGCTGCTGTAGGCTGATCGTGGTTCCGGCGGGCACATGGGCTTTCATGATCGCCACGTCGTCATCGGGATGCAGCCAGATCGCCACCTCGCGCAGCGGTACTGCCCGGCGCGGGGCGCTATCGACGAAGGCGATGGTATCGGTACTCATGAATCGGCTCCTCGTGTTGCTGCCCGTCCTCGGAGGATGCATGCAATCCCTGGATCAGGCCGCGTCTACCTCATGCGTCAGCCAGTGCCACAAGAAATCGTACGCTTTCGCGCCGCTGATCTGATGTCCACCGGCAAACACATCCTGATCCAGCCGGTCGGCGGCTGCTTGAGCGCGGTATGCCTCGCGCACGCGCGCATACGCTTCGAGCACGCCCGGCAGCGGAAAGATCGGATCGTCAGTGCCGGCCTCGATCAGCAGTGGGCGCGGGGCAAGCAGCGCGGCAATATCGTACATTTCGGCATCTTGAAGCAGGCCAGGCACATAGTTGCACGGGCAGTGCTGCATGGCGAGAATACTGTCCCTGAAGGTGCAGAAATAGGTGCTGATCACCGCCGCGCGCAGCCGTGGCTCCAGCGCCGCCGCCAAGAGCGCGACCGCGCCGCCGCCTGAGCCGCCCATGATCCCGATCCGCCGCGCGTCAACGTCGGGCCACGACTGGAGCAGATCGATGCCGCGCAGCACGTCCCACACGCGGCTGCCCAGCAGCGGCTTGCCAAGCATGATCCCCCACCACGCCGCCGCATGGCACGCATTGCTGGCTGGGATAGTGTTCCGATCCTCTGGCTCGCGGCGGCGTCCAAATGCCCGCAGCTCCGGCACGAGCACCACCAGACCCCGCCGACAAAGCGCGAGCGCAAAGTCCTGATGGTAGCCCTGCGGCGCGCTACGCTCGCTGCCATCCACGTCGATGCCGACAAGCTCGTCCATGCCGTAGCCATGACCGGGTACGGCGATCACCGCCGCTGCCGCATGCGTGAGGCCCTGCGGGATCAGGAGCCAGGCCGGTACGGTGACGCCGGGCGTACTCTCGTACTCGACATACACACGCTGGTAGCCGGTACGCGCTGTGGGCGGCGCTTCAGTCCACGCGATCGGCGCGCGCGCATCAGAGAGGCCGCCGAGTCGCTCGCGCAGCCGGGCACGAAATGCCGCGCGCCAGGCATCCCAGGCTGTCGGATCGGTCGTCGCCGGGATCGCAAATCGCCGGGGCGCGCTCGCATAGACGGCCTCGTACCACGCCAGCGGGCGAAGGTGCTGCTCTGCCGACCTGCTCATGCTGATCCCTTTCCAATACGCTCAGGCTACCAGGGCTGCTTCCAGGCAGCTATCGCGCGCCGTCGGACATACCCCGCGCCTTCGCCAGTCCATTCGACGCCTTGACGGAGCCAACGGTCGCAATCAGATGCGAGACGATCGGCTCGACTCCTGGCTGCTGAAACTCGAGCGCCCGCTGCTCCACGTCGCGGTCGGCGATCGTGACGCGCTCGTGCTGCCGGAGATGCTCGGCCCACGAGTCGACGACAAACGTTTCAAGGAAGCGCTCAGGCTCGGCGGCATCGTGGAACAAATCCCATCTGGTCGCGCCGTCTCGGAGACGCTGGACCTGTACCTCCTGCATCGCCTGTACAAATGCCGCCTGCTGCGGCTGGGCTATCCGGTACTCGACCGTGACGAGGACCGGCCCGGATTCCGGCTCCGGCTCCCAGGCCAATCTGGGCGGCGGCCAATGCTGCGACGGACTCAGATCCAGCTCCTCATCCATCGTGAGCGGCCAGCGCCGTGCGGTGATCAGGCCCAGCACCATCATACCGGCAGCAGCCAGGAGCGCGGTCTGCACGCCAAAGTAGTCGGCGACGACGCCCCAGGCCGCGCTGCCGCCTGCGAAGCTGCCCTGGAAGACCAGCAGGTAGACGCCAAGCGCGCGCGCCTGCACCCACGCGGGAACGGTTGTCTGGGCCGTGACATTGAAGCTTGAGGTAATGCTCAGCCAGCCCAAGCCGACCACCGCCAGCGCGGCATTGAGCAGCACAAGATTCTGGAGATAGGCCAGCGCGACGATCCCGGCGGCGAAGAGCAGCGTGAGGGTGCTCACCAGCCGATCGACGGAGAAGCGGACGCGCAGACGCGGCAAGATGCCCGCGCCGCTGATCGCGCCGACGCCGAGGCTGCCCAGCAGGATGCCATATCCGGTTGCGCTCAGGCCGAGCTGCCGGGTAGCGACGACCGGCAGCAATGCCCACAGCGCGCTGGCGGTGCCGATAAAGACGCCCGTGCGGACCAGCACCGCGCGAAGCGGCGGCGAATGCCGCGTGAAGCGAATACCCGCCGCCACGGCGCTGCGCACGCGCTCCGGCGGTGCCGCTTGCTCCCGTGGTGACGGCTGCCAGCGATACATGACCACCATGATGCCGAGAAACGAGGCCGCGTTGAGCAGGAACACGGCGGCTGGACCGGCGGCGGCGATGATGAGGCCGCCAAGGGCGGGGCCGATCGCCCGCGCCAGGTTGAAGCCCGCGCCGTTGAGCGCAACTGCCGCCGCGAACTCATGCCTGGGAACTAGATCGGGGACGATCGCCTGCCACGCGGGTGCGCTCAGCGCGCCGCCGAGGCCGAGCAAGAACGTGAGTCCCAGCAGCACCCAGGGCGTGGCCCAGCCGATCGCGGTGAGTCCGGCAAGGATCGCGGCGACCGCCAGCATCCAGATCTGTGTCACCAGCACCAGCCAGCGCCGGTCGACGACATCGGCCAGCGCGCCCGCAGGTAAGCCGACCAGAAACAATGGCAGGCTCGACATCGTGGTCAGGAGCGCCACCGGCACAGGCGAGGGCGTTAGCTCGGTCATGAGCCAGGCCGCCGCCACGCCCTGCATCAGCGCGCCGAGGTTCGAGACGAGCGCCGCAAGCCAGAGCGCGCGAAAGACCGGCTGCCTCAGCGGACTCCAGGCCGTCGCTGTTGTTGGGGGATGTTCAGCCGTAACTACCTCCAGTCGGTGGTTCAACCCGTGAGCGCTTAGCCTCTGCACGACTCATACCGGCAACCATGATTGTGGCGGCACGATCGAAGCCTGCGCCGCAATCGGCCTCACCGAGCCGCGTCGACGCAGGCGCGGGCCGTCGCGGTGATCTGTGCCCAATCCTCAGCCGCCACAGCCTGCGCCGAAACCAGGTTTCCGCCGATGCCGACGGCAACGGCTCCCGCATCGAGATAGGCGCGTGCATTGCCGGAGTCGATGCCGCCGGTCGGGACGAGCAGGAGTCCCGGCAGCGGTGCCAGCAGATCGCGGAGATACTGTGGACCGACCGCCCGCGCCGGGAAGATTTTGATCGCATCGGCACCAGCCTCATGCGCCGCCAGCACCTCGGTCGGCGTGAGCGCCCCGCACAGGATCGGCACGCCGCGCGAGCGGCAGGCGGCAATCACCGCTGGGCGCACGGCTGGTGTCACTACAAACTGCGCGCCCGCGCTGATCGCGGCTTCGGCAGCCTCCGGCAGGAGCACCGTACCCACGCCGATCTGCGCGTCGGTACGGAGCGCCGAGCGCGTCCTGGCGATGGCGTCGAGCGCGCCTGAGCCGGTGAGCGTAAACTCGATCGCCGAGATGCCGCCCTCAAGCAGCGCTTCGGCGACCGCTACGGCCTGGTCGTAGCGCTCAAGGCGTACGACCGCGACAATGCGTGTGCTCCGCAAGGTGTCGAGTAGCTGCGTCATACCGTCCTCGTCTACTCGTAAGTCTCAAGCTTCAAGTTGCAGGCCCTCACCCCAATCGCCG
>DASUTC010000143.1 GCA_036374795.1 Herpetosiphonaceae bacterium | reverse complement strand
GCACAGGCCGCGCGCACGTCCGAGGCGGTCGCGGTGGTCTTTGGGGATCGCCGCCTGACCTAATATCCGCCAGCGCCCCGGCCTCTTTGGCCTGCTGCTCTTCTTCGTTCAACGAAACCCTGTCCGAATGATCGGTGCCTGGGCAGTGCTGCATCGGTATGATCAAGAGCGTTGACGAGCGAAGGAGAACGTAGATGCAGCACACGGACATCGTGGCAGTTGTCGAGGCGTGGCAAGATGCTGCCAACCGGCAGGATATTGATCGGCTGATGGAGCTGTCCGATCCCAATATCGAGATGATTGGCCCGCGCGGCTCCGGCTATGGGCGGCACCTGCTGCGCGACTGGCTTCAGCGCGCGGGCCTGACGCTCGAAACCCGGCGGATGTTTGTCCGTGACACGGTTGTTGTCGTCGCGCAACATGGCGTCTGGCGATCCGCCGAAACCAGCGACGTGGTGGGTGAGGCGGATGTTGCATCGCGCTTTCGCGTCGAAGGGCGACGGATTGTTCAGTTCAAGCGCTATGATAGCCTGGCTTCGGCCCTGGCCGAAGCTGGTTTCGGCCAGTCGGATGAAATCGAGGATCGCCGATCCGCGCCTGCTTCGCCGCCCCCCGACGCCTGATCGCCGATCCCCTGTTTCTTTGTGCTTGGCGCTCCCTCCACTACTTCGGCGCGGATGCCGGTGAGATAATGACTGGACATGCCTGCGGCGGCTCTTGATTATAGCGCTGAATGCGGCACATCGTCCGCGCGCTGTTGAAATCAAACTCGACGACGATATTGCGGCGCACAATGCTGGGGCGGTGATGTGGATGCGGCACGTCGGTGATCCGGCAGTGCAAGGTCTGTGCATACTTCTGGCTATGTACATAGACCCATGCGCCCAGGCCATAGTATGGGCTGGCGACCATGCAGGGCACCGAAGGCATGCCTCGGCGGCGCGCCACTTGATCCATCAGGCCAGGTCGATAATGTGCGGCAAATCCAGCCCGCCCCTCCCGATATCTCACGGCGTCGAGGGACAGCGAGAAGAGTAAGATCAGAGACACTAGGGCATTGTGCAGCATGGCGATTCCTCCTCAGCATTCTCGCCGCCGATCCCCACCACAGCTCAGCCAACCTACGCTGGTCGCGCTGCTCGTGTCTGCGTGTGGCAACACGTTGCGGATCGTGCGTGTGCGGCGATTGTGATATTGGATGTTTACCCCCCAATCAATAGTATCGCTCTATTACTCTATAAGAATACTATCAGATTCCTATCACTTCGGAGGCGGCGGTGCTACATCCAGCAGCGCCATCGGATGCGTCGCATGGTATGATCAGCACCGTGTCTCAAGCTGGGATGCCGCAGCAAGGCTCCGCGCTACGAGGTTCTGCGAGCTTCGGCGTCTTCTTACTGCCAGGGCGAAACGATGCGCAACCAGGTTCAACTGATCACCTACGCCGACCGACTCGGTGGCGAGGGCTTCGCCGGGCTGCACCGGCTCCTGTCTGGTCCCCTCAAAGGTCTTTTCGGCGGCGTGCATATCCTGCCGTTTTTCGATCCGATCGACGGCGTCGACGCGGGCTTCGATCCGATCGATCATACCGTAGTCGACTCGCGGCTTGGGTCGTGGGCCGATATTCAGGTGTTGAGTCACGATGTCGAGATCCTGGCCGATCTGATCGTCAACCATATCTCGTCCGAGTCGCCGCAGTTTCGGGATTATTGGGCACGCGGCGCGGACTCGGCCTACAGCGGCTTGTTTCTGACCTTCGGGAGCATCTTTCCGCAGGGCGCGACCGAGGCGGATTTGCTGCGGATCTACCGTCCCCGGCCCGGCTTGCCCTTTACCTGCGCCACGCTGAAGGATGGCACGAAGCGTATCCTGTGGACGACCTTCGACCCGCAGCAGCTCGACATCGACGTGCTGCACCCGCAGGGCCAGGCGTACCTGCGATCGATCCTCCAAACCTTTCACCGCAGCGGCATTCGCGCGATCCGGCTGGATGCTGTGGGCTATGCGATTAAGCTGCCGGGCACGAGCTGTTTTATGCTGCCGGAGACGTACGACTTTATCGCCGCGATCACGCGCTACGCCCGGTCGCTTGGCATCGAGGTGCTGGTCGAAGTTCACTCCTACTACCAGCAGCAGATCGTGATTGCCCAGCACGTCGACATGGTCTATGATTTTGCCCTGCCGCCGCTGATCCTGCACGCGTTCTTCAACCAAACCGCGCGTTATCTTCAGCGCTGGCTGACGATCAGCCCGCGTAACGCCATCACGGTGCTCGATACGCACGATGGCATCGGTGTGATCGATGTCGGAGCGGACACCGCCGATCCGGTCGCGGGAGCCGGGCTGATACCACCTGAGGATGTGAGCGCGCTGATCGAGACGATCCATGTCAGAAGCGGCGGCCAGAGCCGTCGGGCGACCCGCGCGGCGACATCGAATCTCGACGTGTATCAGGTCAACTGCACCTACTACGATGCCCTGGGCAAGAACGACCGCGAGTACCTGCTGGCGCGCGCGATCCAGTTTTTTGCGCCCGGCATTCCCCAGGTATATTACGTCGGGCTGCTGGCGGGCACCAACGATATGCAACTGCTGGCGAAGACGGGCGTGGGCCGTGACATCAATCGCCGCTACTATGCCTGGGATGACGTGCAGCACGCGCTGGAGCAGCCGGTCGTTCGAGACGTGTTCCGGCTGATCCGCTTTCGGAATGAACATCCGGCGTTTGGTGGGGCGTTTACGCTGGAGGATAGCACCGATCACGTGCTGAGTCTGCGCTGGGACGGCGCGGAGCAGTGGGCGCGGCTGGTGATCGATTTCCAGACAGGCAGCTACACCATCGGCTACAGCGAAGACGGGCAGGCCCGACAGTTCAACCTGTTTGAGCACTGCGGCTGCTAGATTCGAGTTCCGGGTTTCAAGTTTCGAGTTCGTCGAACTTGGAACCTGGAACTTTCAACGTTCGTCCCTGGCTACGTCTCCTGCCGATCGATCCATTTGGCGACGGCTGGTGCCTGATAGGCGTCGAAGCAATCCAGCAGCCGGTCGGGATCGGCCTCAACCAGGATCATCGCGCGGTGCTGTGGCCGGATGAACTGCTCTCCGACCGCAAAGTCCAGAAATGCGCGCAGTTGGTCGAAGAAGCCGCTCTGGTTGAGCAGCCCGCAGGGCTTGCGGTGCAGCCCAAGCTGCGCCCAGGTGACGATCTCGAAAAACTCTTCGAGCGTGCCGAAGCCGCCCGGCAGCGCGATAAATCCGTCGGACAGCTCGGCCATCAGCGCCTTGCGCTGGTGCATCGAGTCGACGACCCGCAGCTCGGCGAGGCCCTGGTGGGCGATCTCGCGCTCGATCAGCGCGCGGGGCATAACGCCGGTGACATGCCCGCCGTGCTCGATCACGGCGTTGGCGATCTCGCCCATCAGCCCGACATGCGCGCCGCCGTAGACCAGCCCAATCTTGCGCCGCGCCAGGGCCAGCCCCAGCGCGCGGGCAGCGCCCATGTACGCAGGTGAGCGGCCCGGACTTGAGCCGCAAAAAACACAAATACGCTGGATCTGCATACGATACCATCCTTGCTCGAAACGCTTGGCGTCGGCTCTTTCCTCAAGGCAAGTGTACCAGGCTGTGGCGCGTGGTACTCGCCGCAGCCGGATTCATGCACTATCATAGACGCCGCTGTTGGAGCGCTAGATGCAGAGCGGAAGGAGATCGTTGTGTACACTGCCAGGAGCGATCAGGCGAAAAACCGGCACGCGTCGCTGAGCCCGGCCTTAGCTGCCTGGATCGATCAGATTCAGAGCCGGATCGGCGTCGAGCGGCTGCGCTCGGACGTGGCTGTATTGCCCGCGCCTCGCAACCGCATGCGCGCGCCGGACGCGATGGCTGAGGCTGATCGACTGATCGTCGACGAGCTGCGGGCGGCAGGCTGGGCTGCTGAGTGGCGTCCATTTGCCTTTAGCGGCGTCTCAGGCGTCCTGGGCTACCACAACGAGGGGCGTTCGCAGGCTCCGCCGACGATCTATCGCCACCTGGAAGGCGCGAATATCGTCGCGTGCAAGCCGGGCGAACGATCGACGGCTGCGATCGTCGTGCTGGCCCACCACGATACAATCACGCATTCGCCGGGCGCGAACGACAACGGCGCGTCGGTCGCGGCACTGCTGGAGCTGGCGCGCGTGCTCGCGCCCTGCCGGTTCGAGCATAGCGTGATCCTGGCAGCGACGGATATGGAGGAGATCGGCTTCTTCGGGGCCAGGGCGCTCGTCTCCGAGCTACGGCATGAGCGTCGCGTGCTGGCGGCGATCAACTTCGAGACGATGGCCTACACCGCCTCCGCGCCCAACACCCAACGTCTGCCGTCGGGCATTGGTCTGCTCTATCCCAGGCAGGCTGCGTGGATCAGCGCTCGTCAGATGCGCGGCGATTTTACCGCGGTGATCTATAACTGGAACGCGCTGCCGCTTGCCTCGACCTTCGCGGCGGGGCTGTCGCGTCTGGCCGGGCCGGATAGCCCGCTGCTGCTGCGCGCGCCCAACGACCTGCCGATCGTCGGGCCGCTGCTGCATCGCTGGGTGCCTGCCGTGCGCAATTTTGCCCGCAGCGATCATCTGCCCTTTTGGGAGGCTGGCCTGCCCGCGCTGCTGATCACCGACACCGCCAACTTTCGCTATCGCCATTACCACCGGCCTACCGACACGCCGGAGAAGCTGGATTACGAGCGGCTGGCCGCGATCGTCGGCGCGACGGCTGGCGCTATTGCACAGGTTGCGGAGCTGATTCACGATCCATAGGGGAGCGAGAGAACAGGGGAACAAAGCGCCGAGCGCAGCGCAGGCCGGGGGTGCGGGAGAAGAAAGAACCGAGAACCGAGAACCGAATAAGGGCACAAAGGAAGAACCAGGCACCAGGCACCAAGAGCCGGGCACAGATTCTCCGCCTCACCTGCCGAGGTTTGGGGAAGGGCCCGGGGTGAGGACCGCAGCCCGAAACCTTGATCATGCCCTACGATCGCGGCTTGTAAGCGATACAGTCGATCTCAACCGCAGCGCCGAGCGCTAGCGCCGCGCGGCCCACGGTGATTCGCGCCGGAGGCTCAGCGCCCATCACCGCGATGTACGCCTCGTTCATCTCGCCGAAGGTCGTCATATCCGCCAGGAACACGTTGACCTTCACCACATCGTCCAGCGAGGCGTCGCAGGAGCGCAAGATCGTCTCGATGTTGCGGAGCGTCTGCGTCGTCTGCGGGCTGGTGCCGCCCTCGACCAGATCGCGCGCTCCCGGCTTGGTTCCGAGCGTGCCCGATACGTAGATAAAATCCCCCGCGATGACCGCGTGGCTGAACGCCGGAAGCCGAAGCAGGCCATCGGCGTTGATGCGCTGAATCCCCATGATCGATCTCCTTGTGTTCGTCGACGGCGCGCCGGTTCCAGCCGCATGTCTATCTGCAAAGTGACATAATATAGACCAGTCCAGCAGCACAGCCAACGGCAATGTTACATAACGTGTATAACCGTGTTCTCATCAGGTCAGCCAGCGACCGGCGCGCAGCACAACCGTAGACCACCAGCGAACTTCCTCGCGCTGGCGCTGCCGTAGCTTCGGATCTTGCGCCTGGGTGCCCAGCGCTTTCTGCCACAGCAGCCGCAGCGCGCCGCCCGTCAGCAGGCCCAGATCGAGATCGCGCTGCCACGTCTGCTGCGGGTAGCGATAGCCGCACGCGGTCAGCGCGTCGCGGTACATCTGGATTGCCGCCTCCTTTGTCACCGGCAGCCGCAGCGCGCTGATCGCCAGGAAGTAGCCCAGGTCCAGCAGCGGCGGGCCGTAGGTCGCGTCCTGCCAATCCAAGATGATCGTCCGGTGTGTACTGGCTGGCTCTCCCGGCACGACGGGCGGCCACGCTCCAAGATTGGCGGTCTTGAAGTCGCCGTGGACCAGCGTGTGCGGCATGTGATCAATCAGCGCGAGGAGCGGGTCCGGAGCGCGCTCCAGATGCTCGATCGCCTGGACCACCTCCGGCGGCGCGATCTCGTCGAAGACGCGCCAGCCGCGCTGCGCCGCCTCAAGCACCGCATGGCCGCGACCCTCGGCGCACTCATCGCGCACAAGCCTGGGCGAGAGAATCAGCGCGAAGTCGCGCACCGTCGACAGACCGAGCGCCGGATCGAGCAGCGAGTCGTCGTGCAGAAAGCGGGCATGAACCGCCGCGAGCTGCGCCAGATAGCGCCGGAGATCGGCGGCGGCGATCGGCGCGTCATCCGCTGGCGCGAGGCCATCCGTCACATCCGCCATAAGGCTGGCCCACGACGAGCCATCCCGCGCCGCCGCGATGATCGGCACGTAGCATGTATCTGGCAGGCGCGTGTAGATGCCGTGCCGAAAGAGCGCCAACTCGCGCACGGCATCATCGTGCGTCAGGCGCATGATCCAGTCGCGCTCGATCGAGAAGCGCTTGAGCACAAAGCGCCGCTCCATCCCGCGCCTGCGCGCGATCACCCGCTCCAGCGTATTACCCGAATGATGCGCGACCGGCAGCGGGGAGCGCTTGACGACCGTCACCGCCTCTCCGATGATCGCGCGGAGTCCGACCACGCTGGTCATCTGCTCGACCGAGTTGAAGATCAATGCATCCATAAGGCTCGCTGTTGCAGGATCATGCCGGGTAAGAGCGATAAGGCCACCGCATGGGCTCAGGCTGCCGCCGTACGTACCAGCTCGACACAGACCTTGAGCGCCTTCTCCATATCCTGCACGCTGATCCACTCCAGCGGGCCGTGAATATCCTGCATGCCGGTGAACAGATTCGGCGTGGGCAGGCCGCGCTCGGTCAGCTTCGAGCCATCGGTGCCGCCGCGCGTCGGCTCGAAGATCGGCTCGATGCCCGCCGCGCGCATTGCGCGCACCGCGACATCGACCGCGCGCATATCATGCTCCAGCCAGTAGCGCATGTTGCGGTACTGCGGCGTGATCGTGCAGGTGATCGTGGCGCGTGGCTCCGTCGCCTGGACCGCCGCGCAGACCGAGCGGATCAGATCGCCGTGGCTGTTGAGGCCCTCGATCTCGAAATCGCGGATCAGGAACGAAACGGTCGCCGCCGCCGCGCCGCCGTCGATATTGTACACGTGGATAAAGCCGTCGCGTCCCTGGGTCGTTTCGGGCGTGCGCGTGTGCTGCGGCAGCATGCCGATAATCTTCGCGGCGAGCGGCAGCGCGTTGACCATCGACCCGAACGCCGTGCCGGTATGCGTCGAGACGCCGGTGATCGTCACAACGGCTTTGTCGGCGGAGAACGTCTCATAGACCAGCTTGCCAACCTCGCCGCCGTCGAGCGTGTAGCCGAAATCGGCAGCCAGCGCGGCCACGTCAAGATGGTTGATGCCGGTGCCGATCTCTTCGTCGGGCGTGAAGCACACGCGGATCTCGCCATGCGGAATATCGGGATGTGCCAGCAGATACTCCACCAGCGTCATGATGATCGCGACACCGGCCTTATCGTCGGCGCCGAGCAGCGTGGTGCCGCTGGCGGTGATGATGTCGTCGCCGATCTTCTCGCCCAGGTACGGGTTGACCTCCGGAGAGAGCACCTGCGTCGGATCGTCGGGCAGCACGATCGGCTTGCCGTCGTAGCTGCGGTGGACCAGCGGCTTGACGCCTGTAGCATGGAAGGCCGGTGCGGTGTCCACATGCGCAAAGAAGGCGATCGTGGATAGGCCCTCTGCATCGACGGTCGCCGGAACCGTCGCGATCACAAAGCCCTGGTCGTTGCAGCGGACATCCTGCGCGCCCAGCGTCTCCAACTCTTGCTGAAGCTGTTTCAGCAGCTCTAGCTGTCCGCGTGTGCTCGGCACCGTGCTTGAAGCTTCGTTGCTCTGCGTATCTACCTGTACGTAGCGCAGCAAGCGTGTTTCAAGAGCGGTGGTCAGATCGGTCATCGATTTACTCCTTGTCGTGGCACAATCGACGCTGCTGCGCGCCGATACTGGTTGCGCCTGCTATCAGCAGCCTATAGCTGCCGGATGCGCCGGCCATGGATTGGACTTAAGACCAACAAACTCGCGGCGTCTCGCCTTGGCGGTGGTGTGGCTGCCGCATTCCCTGGTACACTACGGCGCAGCGCATGCGGGGCCTGTCCACAAACAGTGTAACAATCTTTGCGACATGATGTATCCGCCAAAGGGTACCATTGTGCCGCATATTCCGCCAGCAGCGATTGATAGGAGCGCGTGAGGCGTTTCCGACAACGGAAGGACATGAGACGATGAATAAGGGTGTGCTCTACGCTGCGGGCGCGTATATCCTATGGGGTCTGCTCCCGATCTTTTGGAAGGCGCTGCACCACGTGCCTGCGCTCGAAATTCTAGCGCATCGAATGGTCTGGTCGCTGGTCTTTGTGCTGGCGCTGCTGGCCGTTCAAGGCCACTGGGCCTGGCTGGGCGTGGTCTTCCAGAATGCTAGCGTGCTGCTGGCCTTTACCACAACTGCGGTGCTGCTCTCGCTCAACTGGTTTATCTATATCTGGGCCGTTAACGCTGGATACATCGTCGAGACGAGCCTGGGCTACTTCATCAATCCGCTGGTCAACGTGCTGCTGGGCACGCTCTTTTTGAAGGAGCGGCTGCGTCGCTGGCAGGCTGTGGCGATTGCGGTCGCGGTCAGCGGCGTGCTCTATCTGACGGTGCAGTACGGCGCGCTGCCGTGGATCGCGCTGACGCTGGCCGGCTCGTTCGGAATCTATGGTCTGCTGCGAAAAACCGCGTCGCTCAACTCGCTTGAGGGCCTGACCCTGGAGACGCTGCTGCTCTTTCCGCCCGCGCTGGCCTATCTGATCTATCTTGAGTGGGCCGGACGCGGCGCGTTCGCTCATACCGATCTCACGACGAGCCTGCTGCTGGTCGCTTCGGGTGTCGCGACGGCGCTGCCGCTGCTGCTGTTTGCCTCAGGCGCGCGGCGCATTACGCTGACCCTGACGGGTATTCTGCAATATATCGCGCCGACGATGCAACTCCTGATCGGCGTGCTGATCTACGGCGAGTCGCTCAGCGGCGATCGGCTGATCGGCTTCTGCCTGATCTGGCTGGCGCTGGCGATCTATAGCGTCGAGGGGCTGCTGCGCAGTGGACGATCCGCGCGGCTCCACACGATTGCGCAGAAGTCCTAGCGCGCCGAAAGGCCGGGATGTTGGCGAAAGAACAAAAGAACAAAGGAACAAAAGAACAACGGCTGAAACCTTGTTCCCTTGTTTCCTTGTTCCCTTGTTCCCCCGGCCCCTCCCCTGACGATGCGCCGTGCTGCCCGTGTTCTTACGGCGCAGGCAGCGGGCCGGTCGAGCCGCACTGACCGGCGCCGCTGCCCGGTGGAATCGCCAGCGGCCCGCGCTGGATAAAGCACAGGAACGAGTACTCTTTCTTGGGATTTTCCAGGCCGGTGTAGCTCGCGCCGAGCAGCGCGTAGCTGTCTTCGTCGTTCAGCGCCCAGTAGGTCCAGTTCAACGCCTGCACCGGAACGCCCGAATCGTTGGCGGGCGTGACGGCATAGCTGCTCTGGATGAAGTTGATCATCGCGGTGAACCACTGTCCCTGCGATCCCGCGCCCGTCGACAGCAGATCGCTATCGGCATTGCCGGTGCCGAACTCGCCCACCCATATCGGCGCCTGGCTGTAGGCTGTGTGCCCGGTGTTGCTCCACGGGTACGCAGCATGTCCGGGCCAGACCGGGTTGACGCCGCCCGCCAGGTTGAGATGCGCCCAGTATTTGCGCCAGACATCCGCCAGGCTGGACGCCGAGCAGCCGCTCTTGTAGCAGGTGCCTGTGTTGAACCAGGCTTGCCTGTAGAGCACCGGCCCGTAGTCATGCGCGGAGTAGACCAGCTGGTTGGGTATCGCCGCGCCCAGGCCGCTCGCGCTACCACCGGCGTTGAAGACGATCGGCGCGCCCGGATTGTTGGCGTTGCCGTTGACGCCCAGCAGATTCCCGCCCCACCAGTAGCCGTCGTATGGACCGCTGGCAGCGTTTCCGCTCGCCGTGGGATACGAGCCGATCCCGCCGACGAAGATCAGCGGATAGCTCCAGCCGCGCCGTGCCGCTTCGCCGAAGATCGTGGTGCCCGCGCGCTCCGCCGCCAGCCGCCAGTCGTGACAGGTAGAGGCGGCGACACAGGCCGGGGCGAATGGATTCGGGTTGGGGTTGATCCGTGGATCGATGCCGTCGCCGGTGCCCCAGGTAGCGCCGTCGAGGTACGGGGTGCGCGCGGGGGTGTGCGGCTCGTTGCGCAGATCGTAGCCCAGCACGATCGGAAAGCCATCCGACGCCAGATAGTTCGCGGTGATCGTGTCGGGCGCTCCCAAGGTCTGCGGAATGCCGTGGACCCACTCCTGCACGCTGACCCAGTCGCGAATCCAGGCTTGCTCCGAGAAGCCGCTGGTGTACCAGAGGCCGTTCTCTTGAGCCGAGTTTCCGGCGGTCGAGCGGTGGTTGTCCAGAATGACATGCAGGCCGATCGATCCCGCGTAGTTGACGATCAGCGCCAGGATGTCGCGGGCACGCTTGCCTTTGCAGGTTGGGCAGGCGCTGATCTTGCTTGCTCCGGGAGCGGGATTGCTTTCCCACATGCTGTTGGAGAACGGGATTCGCACCGTGTTATAGCCGTAGCGCTTGACATCGTCGAGGATCGCCGTGTAGTTGCGTGACCACATGCCATGAACGATCGCGTCGCGCGTCTCGAAGCCGTACCAGTTGATGCCGCTGATGATAAACTGCCCGCCCGCCGGATCAAGAATCCGGTTGCCGCCGGTGGTCCAGCCACCTGCCGCGTGTGTTCGCGGCGCGCCCATGGTGAGCGAGCCCACCAGGAGCGTACAGAGTGCGATCAATGACCAGACGTTCCAACGTCGCCGATGTGCCTCCATGCCCGTGCCTCCTCTATGAGTGCGGTCGCGACCATTGCGCCGGGTAGATGTTCAGGATCGTAAGCGCGCTGACGGCTGATGAGCGCTGACTGGCCTGGTGCCTGTTTGGGTGATCGTGCGTGTGGTGGTTTAAACGCGGTAAAACGCGCTTGGATACGGTCTGGCGCTCGACCGCCGGGCACTGCTCTGGAATCACCGCGCGACCGCCCCGGATTCGGGCAAGGCTCTTGGATGGCTCGCGCGCCGCCCAGCTTAAGACGCCGCCGACAGATCGATCTTGCGCTTGTCGGGATCGACCTGCTGCCGATACAGGATCGCGACGTTACCGACCACGCCGATCAGCGCGGCGTTGAGCTGCTCGGCGATGCTCTCTGAGAGCTCCTGCTTCTGATCTTGAAAGTCCAGAAACTTGACTTTGATCAGCTCACGCGCTTCGAGCGTGCGATCGATCGACGCCAGCGCCTGCTCGGTCAAGCCCTGCTTGCCGATCTGGACCACTGACTTTAAATCGTGGGCGATGCGGCGTAGATGCTGGCGCTGTGTGTTGGTTAGCTCGCGCATGGGATCGTGCCTCCTGGCGGTTGCGAGTTCCAAGTTCCAAGTTTCAAGTTTCGAGTTCAAAGTTTCAAGCTTTCCTTGTTCCCTTGCTTCCTTGGTTCTCTTGTTCTTTGTTCTTCGTCCTAGCCCGGCACTCGTTCGAGGACGATGTTGGCGCTGGGGCTGAGCTGGGCCGCTTCCAGCATCGCCTTCTTGGGCAGCAGCAGCTCGACCCACGCGCCCCGGCGCTCGGCGTGGTTGCCGAAGGCGATCGTGCCGGCGTGCAGACGGGCAACTCGCACCATCAGGGCGATGCCCAGGCCCGTGCCGTGCCGTGGCTGGAGCGACCCGATAAACTGCTCGCCCTGCCCCTGATCGATCGTAGCGGCGATCTGCTCCAGCAGTTGCGGTGCAAAGCCTGGCCCTGTGTCTGCGACGCGTAGCGCCACGATCTCGCCCTGATCATGAGCGGACACGGTGATGTTCTGCTCGTCGCCGCTGGCATGGCGCGCTATCGCCTCAGCGGCGTTGTAGATCGCGGCGGTGATCGCGGTCAGCAGGCTCATCGCGTTGCCGTCGATCTCAAGGTCCGGCGGGCAATCCACCTCGATCGTGATCTGCTCGTGCGGGAGAAATCCGGCGCTTACCCGGTTTTTGGCCTCGATCAACTGGTGGTAGAGCGTCACGGGCGCGACCGGCAGCACGATCGGCTTGTTATCGTGGTCGGAGAGGTAGAGGAGCCGCTGGGCGCGCACCACCACGCCTAGCGCGCCCACAACACGCGCCATGTGCCGCAGCAGCGTCGGGCCGTCGAGCGAGCTTGGTGCTGCGGGCTGCCCATACAGCGTCTGCTGAAGGATCGGCACCAGCCCCTCAAGCGCCGTGACATGATTCATGAGTTGATGCCGTACCGTGCTGCGGATCGCGGGGTTAAGCTCCTGCTGGCTGATCGTTGGGGCGATCTCTAGCTCTTCGCTGCGGCCCGGATGGACTGGCGCGGCGTGGCTCTCGCCCGCACCCAGCGCCAGCGCCGCTCTGCCGAGCGCGGCGCGAATATCAGCCACCGAGAAGGGCTTATGCACGACCTCTACACCCAGCGTGCGGACCTCGCTCCGCTGGTGCGCCTGAATCTGTCCCGTCACCACGATCTGCTGCATGGCGGGCGCGAACTCTTTGGCAAACTGAATCAGCGTCAGACCGTCCAGCCGGGGCATGTGCATATCGGCCATCAGAATATCCGGCGGTGCCTGGCTGATATGCACCAGCGCCAGCTCAGGATCGCTCAGCCAGGTAACGTGATGATTTTCCATCTCGACGATCTGCGCCAGCGCCATCGCGATCAGCGGCTCGTCATCGACGACCATCACCCGCAGCCGCTCCAGCCCCGGCACCGGTAGCACTTGAACGCTCTCTGGCAGTTCCGACTTGGAGGCTGGCAGAGTCACGGTGATCGCCGTACCCTGCCCTGGGGTCGAATCGACATCGATCGTGCCGTCGTGGCTGGTGACAATGCCATGCGTGATCGCCAGTCCCAGCCCATTGCCGCCTAGAATACCCTCCTCGGCGTGCTGCTTGGAGGTGGTGAACGGCTCGAAGAGCGTGGAGCGAATCTCGTCGGGTATGCCTGTGCCGGTGTCGGAGATGCGCAGCTTAATCGTGTTGTCCTCTGCCCACAGCTTGATCGTGAGCGTGCCGCCGGTAGGATACATCGCGTCGAGCGCGTTTGTCACCAGATTGAGCACCACTTGCGACAGCAGGCCGATGTCGCAGACCAGCGGCGGCACCGTGCCGAAGTCGCGCACGACATGCACCTTGGTATCTCGGAAGCGCGTTTTGAGCATCGCCAGCACAGGCTCGATCGCATCGTGAAGGTTAGCAAGCTCGCGGTACGGCTCGATCTGGCGCGTAAACGTCAGCAGGCCGCGCGTGATGCTGCCGCCGCGCTTGGCGGTCATCCCGATCAGGCTGAGCGACTTGCGATGCGTCTCGCACTCCGGCTTCATCGCCGCTAGCTCGGCGGTGCTGCTGATGATCGCCAGAATATTGTTGAACTCGTGGGCCAGGCTCGCCGCGAGCGTGCCGACCGCCGCCAGCCGCTCGGAGCGAACCAGTTGCTCTTGCGACGCCTGGATACGATCAATCAGCTGCGATTGCACGACGGCCAGTGCCGCCTGTGTCGTGTAGGTGATCAGCAGCCGCGACTCGATCGTCTCAAGGGCGGTTCTCGGCATGGCGAAGAGCATCGCGCCGATGACCTCGTTGGAGGTCGCGAGCGGCACCAGGAACGTCGGCATCGTGCAGTAGGCCGCGTAGGCCGGATCGCGATCGATGCGCCGCATTTCGTGCTCGGTGTTAAGTTGACGTAAGAGATCGGTCTTGGTGCAGATCTGTTCCAGATCCACCGCTGTCGGCGATGTGACGATCAGCGGCTCGTCGTCGGCGTTGATGCCAAAGAGCACAATGCGTACCCGCTCAATGGCAAATACGTCGGTAAGTTGCCGTAGCAGAAGATTAAGCTGCTGCGACACATCCTCCGCAACCAGCAGGCTGGTCATCGCCTCCTGTACGTGCTGCTGTTTCTCCGACAGCTTGATCAGATCGGTGTTGAGCCGCAGCGCCCACTGCATGGCAAAGACCGCCAAGACACCGAAGGCGAACAGAAACGGGCTCATAAACCAGAGATTACCCAGGACGACGCCATAAACGAAAAGAACGATGTCAATGTAGGAGAATGAATCTAAAACATGATATTTGAACTTATCAAAGGTATGAGGCGTTTCGGAATCCGAGAGAGCAGAAACAGTACTCAAAAAGAATACACTAGAAGTAATATAAAGTGTACAGGTGATTAAAATGATGATGGCGTTGATTGGAGATATAGGAGTCGGGCTTTTGATAATGTACGAAAATATGAAAGCAGTTGTGCCGATGCTGATAGTATGAGCAGCGATATTAAAAAAAACTTTATACCATGCTTTTCTGCCCCGTGCGTGAACAATATGCCCCACAAATATGATGAGAATAACATGAATTGGTGATAGAACCCAGGCTGCGGCCACGTCTACTGTCGTGGTTATGAGCATCGTCTTCGTGAAGGTGTATCTGGCGGGGACGCTGTTCACGGCAACAATCAATCCCATGAACACCCAAAATGCGCTGTTGTCACCCGATAGCGTCGGGTTCAGATAGAACGAAATGCCTGTAACAATAGAGCCACAGGTGTAGACGATGGCGAGATACCAACGGAGTGTTGGTGAGAGATTATCCATGTTAGACTCCTATTGAGATCGTTCGCTGTATATGCTATTCTAATGATTAATTATCAGGATTCTCTAGTGCTGTAGGAGACTCTCGTGAAACGACTCATGCGACGTCATCTGTTGTCCACGCTGGCGATCGTAGCCGGTCCACTCGGGATGGTCCATCTTGTCGGGCTTTCTTCCGCCGCATCAGTACCGCCGTATTGGGATGGGATCGAGGCAGCTTCCGCCGCATCAGTACCGCCGTATTGGGATGGGATCGAGGCAGCTTCCGTGGTATCAGTGCCTCCCTACTGGGATCGGATCGGAACAACGTCGGTCGCATCAGTACCGCCCTACTGGGATGCTATCGGTTAAACGCGGGGCCGGGGCTAGCTGACAACCAGGCGGTTCGCCATCTGCCTGAGAAACGGTTGCTGGATCCACTCAAGTCGCCTGACTTTCCGTTGGACATCGCCGCCTAGCCATAGGCATCTCATGGCGATGGTGATCACCTTCTGTCTCTTTTTCGCTTTGTCTGGTTCGTGATCTGTCGCAGGTGCGATAAGCACTCTGCGCTCTCACCACTCACCCTTCTGGCAGCGTCTCTGCGCGCAGGCTCCGCTACGTGGTACCTGCTAATCTGCTGCTGTGTGGTTGGGCATGCGCGCGCTGCACCCGTTTATCTCTCTCGCATGGCCTTCGCTGCCGCTGATCTATGCGCGCCTGCGCATGCTGTCGATGCCGTGCATGGCTACATAATAACGTTCCGTAGCGCGCATGTCCACTCCGCGTTAGATACTGGCATTATCAACTCCTCCAGGCGATTGATGTCAATCGCAAATCGAGGGCGTACGTCATATGCCCCTGCGCGCGGCCCGGCTCGTGCTTCAACCTGACGGGATGTGGAATTGGCCGCCCAAACGGAGGATGAGTAACGCAAAAATCCGCCTCTTTTCCGCCTCTTTTGAGCAGTCGCAGCGTGGACGATCGGGCCATCCGCGCGGCGATTCGGGCGATTTGCGCGCTAGACAAATCGGCGTACGACGGTATATAATCGGCGCACAACTTAAAGAGCGGTTCGCCCCCGGTGCTATTACCCACCTGGGACGAACCTCAGACCAAGAAAGGAAGTCTCTTTCATGGCCGTATCGCTGATTGTACCATGCGCGGCTTGTTTTCCCACGCCCGCCGGATCGGTTCCCCACTTCGAGATCTCTGTTTCCCACTCTCAGCTCTTGATTCTCGCCTGTGTTCCGTGTTCTTCCTGTGAGGTGTCGCGATGAAGCGCCGCAAACGCTCACAGGAGCAGATCTTGCGCGACGCAATCGCTCCCTACCTCGACGTGCGCGCTGCGTACGCTTGCCGCGCACACTGGCGATTCTCTGCGGGCCGCGCTGCTGACGGACGCGCCGCCGCCTGAGGTGCGGGCCATGATCAGGGTGCTGAGCGCTGTGCTGCGTCCGCTGCCCGCCGGGCGGGTGACATGCCCGGCGGATGGGGCCGCGCTGCTGATGGCGGAGATGAGCCATCTTCAGCAGGAGCAGCTTCGGGTGATCTGCCTGGATATCCTCAAGCGCGTCCAGACGATCCACACCGTGTATCAGGGCCAGCTTAGCGCGGTGGAGTCCCGCACGATCGAACTCTTCCGCGAGGCATTCCGGCGCAACAGCGCGGCGATCATCCTCGTCCACAATCACCCCTCCGGCGATCTGCTGGTCACGCGGCAGGCTGTGATCGTGGGTAAGCTCCTTGACGTGGAAGTGCTCGATCACCTGATCATCGGGCGCGGGCATTGGGTGAGTCTCCGCGAGAAATTCCCCCAGAAATTCGCTACCTGGAAGACATAATCGCACGTGGGGCAGGCATCTCACCTGCCCCACGTTATGCGTGAGAGCGGGAATTGTCGCGGCATGCAGTGCTCACAGGCGCTCCGCAGATGATCGAATCGTGCCGACGAGGGGTGAATTTTTAGAAAATTAGTTCGGATTGGCCCCTTGTCAAGCCAGGCATTCTCTGATAGCTTGTAGTAATTCTCGCTGATAGTTTTATATGCTCAACCGATATGGCGGCAGCAGGCAGCAGCAACATCGCGTGGCGTGCTCGAAATTTCATCGCTAGGCGCTGTGCTGCCCGCGCCGGATGTTCGACTGACGGCCCGGAGTAGGTGTGATGTTCCAGGGGCCTGCCCCCACCCAGGGAGCATCGATCAGCAAGGTGTATCGTAGCTATGTATTGCACAGAACTCGCCACTGCGATCGCCCCCTCTACGGAAGCTTTGCGCTCTGTTGTGGATGTCCAGGTAGAAGCTTTGCGCTCTGTTGCGGATGTTCAGGTAGAAGTGTCGATCTGCGCAGGGTTTGCTGTGATCGTGTTCACTGCGGGACGCCCTCTCATTCAAGAGCGTTACGCTCCGTACACGATGCCGGATGATCCCCAGGCGTCTCACCAACCCTCGCGGCACCGTGTGCAGCGGCCTACCGCGCTGCTGATCGCCGCTCACGGCTCAACGATTCTCCGCCAGCGTCGCAGGCTGGTGGAGATTGGCTTTAAGGTGAGGACCGCCTATTCGCTGCTCGACGGATACGCCGAGGCGCTCCAACTGCTCACGGCACCCCGACGCACGCCTCCATCGCTCATTTTGCTGGATGTGCTGGGCACCGAGCCCGGATTTCCCGAACTGCCGGGCTCGCTCTTAGCCGCAATCTTTACCCGTCATATGCAGGCGCATGAGATGCGCGCCACCTGGCTGGTTGGCCTCGCCACCCAACCTGAGACGGAGAGCGAGACAGAAGCGCTGGTTGGCGGGTGCCATCATGTGGTGGCCGCTCCGCTGTCGGATGAGTCGCTTGGGATGCTGTATGAGCTGGTGCAGCGTCCAGCGCCCGTGCCCTCCGGCGATGCCTGTGCCGAGTATACGCGGGTTTTTGGGGTGTTGCAGACGGTTGCGGGCCGTGTGTTGCAGGCGGTTCGAGCCGCTCATATCGATATGTGGACAGCGGAGGATATTACCCTGGTGCTCGGCTGGCTCACGCGGTTTCCGACGGCTAACCAGAAAGCGGTGCGCGAGGCGACGATCGCATCGGTCGCCAGCGCGGAGTATATCAAGCATCTGCTTCGGGCGCTTGGCGGGCCGCGCGCGGCGCGTGGGCGGCTGGAGACGATCGCCGAGGAGTGGCAGGCGCGCTATCCGCTGCATAGCGAGGTGCTTGGTCTGTTCTTGGAGGGCTGGGAGCGCCGCGAGATCGTACGGCATTTTGTGGAGCAAGGGCTGTATGAAGATACTCGTGTGTACAACTGCATCAAAGAGCTGCCGATGCGCATCAGCGAGCAGTTCAGGATCGATCAGATTGGCTTTTGAGGTACCCGGCCCAGGTCTGATCGGGGTGATGCATGAAAAAACCGTTACAGTGTGATGCTCGGCCCACCCCCCAGTTGGTCGAGTATCATGCTGTAACGGATGCCTCTACGATACTCCTGCCTACCACGTCCGACTATGGGACCATGGTCCTGAGTACCACGCAGGTTCCCGGTATCGCGATAATTACGTTTTTGTACTATCCAGCGGCCCGCCGCAACGACCTCGGCCACTGATGTGGACGTGCGAAGCGGCGATGGATACGGTAGAGAGGATCGTGGTCGCTGGCATATGTTTTGCAGCGCCAGGCTCGTGTGGCGTGTGGATCAGCGACGAGCGCATGCGTTGCGTGCTGGTTGAGAAGATGGGAAGGTGGGCTAATCTATGAGCGATCGGTCAGAGCGAGAAAACATGGTCGGCGGCTACGGGAGCGACGATAACGTGCGGATCAGCGGCGACAGTGCCGAGACGACCGGCGAGGGCGATACTTCGCAGATTCCTGGGGTGCTCGCGGATGTTTCTCCCGAAGCTTCCAACAAAGGCGAGAGCGAGCCGTCGGGTCCTGCTGGCGCTCATGAGCTTGGCAGCAGCGCACCAGGCGTCGATAATCTCGCCGGTGGGACGAATAGCTCGATCACTGATGGAACGTCGGGCCTGGGCAAAGGTGGCTGATCGGTAGGAGTTGCTTCGATCGCCTCACGGAGCAGCTTGTCAACGCGGTGAGCTTTGGAGCTGGGGCATAATTCACCGGGTGCCACGCCGGGATACGACGCCCGAAGGGCACCCGGTTCTAGCACCGTGCGGGTGCCAAACGTCCTGGCATGTTACTGCCGCGCCCCTCCAAATAACCGCATGAAGATGATAATGCGTACCGTATGGGTAGTCCGTATTGCGCGGCTACCGTCGGTGGTGTTTTCGCTCGATGAGATAGCAGTTGTGGGTAATGCCCTGGGGATGGTGAACCGTCCAGATTTGGGCCGCAGACCTTAGGCCCGCTCAGTCAGTCGATAGATACCAGCGTTCATTGGTTGGTACATATGGTGCCTCCTCGATGTTGTAGTAGGACGAAGCGAAAACGAAAATCGTGGAGTGAGCGTTTCGATCATCAGTAAAGCGCTTGATGTTGGTTCGTGCCGGTGATACCTCCGTTTAGTGGTTATGTTGCCATGTTAAGGAGTATAAAGGGCCTACCTTACGGTTAACCTTACCGATAGCACGGAATTGTCCACGTTTAGCAAGACCATCGATAGGAAATATGGATGGTGTGCGGCGGCGCTGAAAGGGATTTGCAGCGAGCCTCGATCAGCGGTACAAGATCAGCGGTTACAGTTCTGCTGTAGCCGCTTGTTTGCGCTCTGCTCCGGCGCGGTTTATGGGCAATCATCAGGCGTTGCGCGGTCGTGTGATAGCCAGGATCGAGCGGCATTGTTTGTGACAGAACTTGTCACAGTGTGGGAGTACACTGATGGCAAGCATGACACACGAGGAATACATCGATGACAACACGCGAGTTTCACTATCAGGAAGCAAGCTCCTCAAAGTTCTGGCGCATCGCGCGCGACGGTAGCACCTGCACGGTTCAATTTGGCAAGATCGGCAGCGCGGGCCAGACGCAGACTAAAACCTACGCCGATGAGCAGGCGGCTCAGGCGGCTTATACCAAACAGATCGCCGAGAAGGTGAAGAAAGGCTACCGCGAGGTGGCGGCGCAGGATCGATCCGAGGCCGCAGCGCCTGCGGTCGCGCAACAGGTTGAAAGCGCTGCTCCACAGGCCCAAAAAACCAGGCCAGCCCCGGCTGAGACAGCGCCGCTGGCTACGCTGTCCGAACCGGCTGTTTTCGACATCACGCCGCGCCTGGATCTGGACCCGACCGATTGGTTCTGGGCTTCCTGGCGCAATCTACCGCCGCTGGTGCGGCCAGCGCCCGCGCCATTCGACAAGGCCGACGCGCTGCGACGCCTGGCGCGGGTGTCGAAGTCGGTCTACCACTGGGGCTGGAGCTGGGAAAAATACATCCCCGCCGTGCCCTCGGCGCAGGAAGCGACCTTCTGGCTGCATGCGATGCAGCCGCTCTCAGGTGTTCGCTACTATACCTCTGCTGAGGTAGCGGCGGCGCTCGCCGACGGTGATTTCAGCAATCCGGTTTCGTGCGAGCAAGCCATTGCGCTGGTGTGTGCCGCGCCGCAGAATGCGCGCACCGCGACGATGGCGCTGCTGGCCGCGCTCTGCTCGCCGCAGGAGATCGTTGAGTGGCTGATTCAAACAACGTACGATGCGTCACAGCAGCACACGGCCTGGAGCGCGATTAGGAATCTGCTTGGGGGATTCCGGCACTACGTTCTGCCCTACCTCGATCAGGCCGAGCGCCAGCGGTTGAGTCGCTTGCTCGTGCCACACCTCGATCTGACCGAGTGGCCCGACGATATGTATCAGTCCGGCCCGTCGGCCTTTTATCTCGCGGCGATGCTTGGCGGCCACAGCGATTTACTGCTGCGGCTGGTGGAAGGCTGGGCCGACGACCGCTACGGCGGCGAGTCGTGGACCGATTACTATCAGCGCCCGCAAGCGATCATCTTTGGCCTGGACGATCCGCTGCTGGTCGCGGCGCAGATGCGGCGGCTCCAGCTCCGGCTGAACAAGTCTGAGCAGATTCGTGCCTGGCTGACGCATACCGAGTTCTCGGCGCTCGACGTGGTAGGGAGCACTATTCAGAGCCAGGCCAACCGCGACGAGGCGGCGGCGCTGCTTCAGACTCTCGCGCTCGCGGTAGCTCCCGAAGTCGCGCCCGTAATGCTGGCCTTACAGCAAAGCTCGAAGGCTCCGCAGATTGCGCGGGCCTGGCTGGAGGAGCATCCGGCGCATGCAATCGCCGGGCTGCTGCCGCTGGCCGACGGTCATGGGCTGCAGGCCGAGGCGGCGGTGGATCTGCTGCAACGCTTTGCGCGGCACGGCTACGAAGCGCTGATCGACGAGGCGCTGGCGCGAATGCCGGAAGATGTCGTCGCCCGCCTGCGCGCCGCGGTGATCGATAGCTCGCAGCCGCAGCAGGTGCCGTTCGACGACCAGACGACGCCCGGCTGGCTGTCCGAGGCGTTGCAGGCGCAGCCATCGCTCAGATCGGTCAAGCTGCCGGACTGGGCGCATCCATCCGATCTGCCGCCGGTGATCGTCGGGCAGCACACGCTGAGCGCGACCCAGGCCGATGCCCTGCTGCGGGCGCTGCAACGGAGCAAGCTCGACGCGCCGCATCCGCTGGTCGTGGCGCTGAAGCAGCACGCCGCGCAGAGCGCGCTCGATTCGTTTGCCTGGAGTCTCTTCGATCTGTGGCGCTCGAATGGCGCGCCGTCCAAGGAGAACTGGGCATTCTTCGCGCTTGGCTGGCTCGGCGGCGACACAACCGCGCTGAAGCTCGCGCCGCTGATTCGCATCTGGCCGGGCGAGAGTCAGCACCAGCGCGCGGTCAATGGCCTGGAATGTCTGCGGCTGATCGGCAGCGACACGGCGCTGATGCAGATCAACGGCATCGCCCAGAAGGTGAAGTTCAAGGGCTTGCAGCAGCGCGCCGCCGAATGTATGGAGCGGATCGCCACGGATCGCGGGCTGAGCCGCGCCCAGCTTGAAGATCGGATCGTGCCCGACTGTGATCTGGATGCGCGCGGCGAGCGCGTCTTCGACTTTGGGCCGCGTCAGTTCCGCTTTGTGCTCGGCCCGGAGATGAAGCCGATGGTGCGCGATCCGCAGGGCAAGCTCAAGCCCACGCCGCCCGCGCCGAACGCCAAGGACGACGCCGAGAAAGCGGCGCAGGCCGTCGCCGACTGGAAGCTGCTCAAGAAGCAGGTCGCCGAGGTGGCGGGCGTGCAGGCGGTGCGTCTCGAACAGGCGATGGTCACGGGCCGCCGCTGGTCGCGCGCTGAGTTCGAGACGCTGCTGGTGCGCCACCCGCTGATGACGCATCTGGTGCGCACGCTGATCTGGGGCGCGTTCGATGCCGCTGGCGCGCTGAGCGCTACCTTCCGCGTGACCGAGGATCAGACCTACGCCGATCCCGCCGACGATACCTTCGATCTCGCGCCGGATGCCAGCGTCGGGATCGTCCACCCGCTGCATCTGCCCGCCGAGGCGCGCGCCGCGTGGGGCGAGATCCTCAGCGACTACGAGATCGTGCAGCCCTTCCCGCAGCTTGGCCGTCCGATCCAGCGCCTGGAGCCAGATGAGCTGCCGAAGACCGAGATCACGCGCTTCAACGCTCTGACGATCAGCGCTGCGGCGCTCGTCTTTGGGCTGGATAAGCTCGGCTGGGTGCGTGATATGCCCGCCGATGGTGGCGGATTTAGCGGCCACTCCAAGCCGTTCGATCAGGCCAATCTTACCGCTGTGGTTCAGTATCGCGAAGGCGTTGCGGTCGGCTGGATCGTGGACGCGCCCGATCAGCAGATCGAGTATGTCGCGTTCGTGCCCGGCATCCGCGCGCCTGAGTACTGGCCGAACTACAACGATCGCCTGCCGCTGACCGAGATCGATCCGGTGGTGCTCAGCGAGGTGCTCAACGATATGCTGGTGCTGGCGGCGAAGGCCAAGTAGCGCGCAGCGACGATCAATCACGCAAAGGTACAACAGATCATGGCAAAACAACATACGACCACAGCCGAGAACCAAGAACGGGCGCCATGCCCAGAGGGCACCCGGCACACAAAGGAACAAACCGCAATACTTGGCAATCCCGATGTGCAGCGGCCCGCCGCCGAGGTGCTGTACGCCGACGAGCTGGCGCGGCTGGCGCAATTGGATGCCGCCGCGCCGCGTCCCGCAGGCTGGAAGCTCACGCCGCGCTCGGTGCTGACGTTCGTGCTGGGCGATCAGCAGCGCGCGATCAGCCCGAAGTTTGTCGGCAGCCGCAGCCTGCTTGAGCGCTGCATCGTCGCGCTGGCTACCAATCGCGGGCTGATGCTGATTGGCGAGCCGGGCACCGCCAAAAGCTACCTGAGCGAACTGCTGGCGGCGGCGATCTCCGGCGACTCGACGCTGATCATTCAGGGCAGCGCCGGAACCACAGAAGACGCGATCAAGTACTCGTGGAATTATGCGCTGCTGCTGGCGGAGGGTCCGAACGAGCGGGCGCTGGTGCCCGCGCCGCTCTACCGGGGCATGCGCGAGGGCAAGCTGGTGCGCTTCGAGGAGATCACGCGCTGCCCGCTGGAGATTCAGGATACGCTGCTGTCGATCCTGAGCGACCGCGTGATGGCGATCCCCGAACGCGAGGACGACGGGCGCGTGCTGTATGCCCGAACCGGCTTTAATCTGATCGCTACGGCCAATACGCGCGACCGGGGCGTCAACGAGATGAGCGCCGCGCTCAAGCGGCGCTTCAACTTCGAGACGATCCCGCCGATCGCCAGCCTATCGCAGGAGCTTGAATTGGTGCAGCGCGAAACCGAGCGCCTGTTGCGTCGGGCGGGCGTGCCGATGACGCTGCCGCCGGAGCTAACCGAGCTGCTGGTGACGACGTTTCACGAGCTGCGCGCGGGCAAGACCGCCGACGGCAAGGCGCTTGAGCCGCTTAGCTCGGTGATGAGCACCGCCGAGGCCGTATCGGTTGGGTACGCGGCGGGGATTCACGCCTACTACTACGCGGGCGGCGCGGTGACGCCCGACCATCTGGTGCAGAGTTTGCTCGGCTCGGCGCTCAAGGACGCGCCTGAGGATCGCGACAAGCTGCGGCATTACTTCAATCATGTCGTCAAAGAGCGGCCCGGCGGCGCGTGGCGCTCGTTCTATGACGCTCGCCGCTATCTGCTGGACTAGCTATGCATTCCGGTATTCTTGACATAACCGCGCGTGCGGTCTTCGTGCCGGTGCGCCATCATAGCCCGGCCTGTGCCCGAGCTGTGCGGCAACTGGTGCGCGATCTGCGCCCTGCGGCGATCCTGATCGAGGGGCCGTCGGACTTCAACGACCGCATCGACGAGCTGTTGCTGCCGCACACGCTGCCGATCGCGATCTATAGCTACGTGCGGCTGCCCGACGATACGCGGCGCGGCGCGTTCTATCCGTTCTGCGCCTACTCGCCGGAGTGGATCGCGCTGCAATCGGCGCGTGAGATCGGCGCGCAGGCGCGTTTTATCGATCTGCCCTGGGCGGCGCTTGCCACGGTCGACACTCCGGCGCATCGCTATGCCGATGGCGAGCTGCGCGCCAGCCCGTATATCGCGACGCTCCGCGAGAAGCTTGGCGTCGAGGACTTCGATACGCTCTGGGATACGCTCTTCGAGATCGACCGCACGCTGCCGCTGGCGCAGTTGTTCGAGCGGGCGCATCATTTCTGCTACCATGTTCGCGCATGCGGCGGCCACGTCTCCAACGAAGATCTGCGGCGCGAGGCGTTCATGGCCGAGGCGATCCGGCACACGCTGGAGCAGACCCACGGGCGGGTGCTGGTGGTGACGGGTGGGTTTCACAGCTACGCGCTCTACGCGCGGATCCACGGCCTGACGCCGCCTGAGGCCGCACAAACGACGATCGATCGCGACGCGGACACGCCCGGTGTACTCGACATAATCATCTCGCCTCCCGCCGTCATGTCAGGCGAAGCCGCTGCGGAGATCGAGCGTGGGATTGCGCTCACGCCCTACGGCTACCGTCAGCTCGATAGTCTGACCGGCTACGAGGCGGGCATGCCCAGCCCCGGCTTTTACGATCACGTCTGGCACGATCGGGCCGACGGGCGGGGCGAGATCTACCGTCATCTGCTGGCCGCCACCGTTGCGGATGTGCGCCAGCGCGGGCAGATCGCCAGCACGGCAGACCTGATCGCGGTGGAAACCTGCGCGCGCGCGCTGGCGGCGCTGCGTGGTCACGCCGAGATCTGGCGGCAGGATTTGATCGATGCGATCATCGGCGCGCTGATCAAAGACGGGCTGGCCGACGGCCTGGCACATCCGTTCCTCGACGCGATCCTGGCGGTCTTTCGCGGTAGCCAGCGCGGCGCGCTGGCCGAGGGCACAACGCTGCCGCCGCTCACGCATGATATTCGTCGGCTGCTGCGCGCGCATGGCCTTGAGCCGGAGCTACGCGAGCGCACGATCCGGCTCGATCTTGCGGTCGACGACGAGCACGAGCGCAGCCGCGTGCTGCACCAACTGCGGGTCCTGGGCGTGAGCGGCTTTACGCGGCGCGACGGCGCGGATTTCGTCGGTCGGGACGATCTCACAGCCGTCTGGGAGCAGTGGAGCATCGTGTGGACGCCCGGCTTCGACGCCCGATGCATCGAGGCGGCGATCTACGGCGCGACGCTGTTAGATGCGGCTGCCGCACGGCTAGCAGAGCAGACCACGAGCATCGAGCGCAGCGCCGAGCAGGCCGCGCTGCTGCTGCTCGACGCCTGCCTGATGGGATTGAGCCGGCAGGCCGATCTACTCTTCGCGCGGCTGGTCCAGCTAGTGCGCGAGGACGGCGATTTCTTTGGCGTCGCCGCCGCGCTCGGCCATCTGCTGTATCTCTACCGCTACGATCACGCGCTGGGCGCTGCCGGTCGCGGCGACATCGGCGCGCTGCTGGTCGAAACGTTCCAGCGCGTGCTGTGGCTGCTGGAAACGCTGGGCCAGGCCCAGGGCCGCGACCAGGAGCTACTCAAGGCGATCCGGTCGCTGGTGCAAACGTTCGAGGCGTGCGCCGCCGACCTGGCGCTCAGCCGCGAGGTGCTGATCGAGGTGCTGCACCGCACGGGCGGCGACCACGCGCAGCACGCCCTGGTGCGCGGCGCGACGATCGGCGCGCTGTGGACGCTGCACGCCGCCGATCTTGAGCAAGTGCGGGCGGATCTGCGGGCCTGCGCCGCTCCTGATCGACTCGGCGACTTTCTGACGGGCTTGTTCGGTCTGGCCCGCGAGACGGCGCAGCGCCACCCCGATTTTGTGCTGAGCATCGACGAGCTGCTGATGAGCTATGACGACGCGGCCTATTTGCAGGCGCTTCCAGCGCTGCGGCTGGCCTTTACCTTTTTCACGCCGCGCGAGAAGCACTACATCACGCGGACGCTGCTTGATGCGCTCGGTCAGACGACGGTCGCGCCGCTGGCCGCGCTGGAGGTGGACACCGCCACGGCTACCCGCGCGCTGGCGCTGGAAGCCTGGCTGCTCGACGAGCTACAACGTTATGGTATTCGCGGAGGTGCGCGATGAATGATCACCAGATGCGGCTGCTGCGCTGGCGGCTGGTGCTGGGCAGCGGCGATGATCTGCTGGGCGCGCCCGGCGGCGATTGGCAGGCGCGCGACGAGGCGCTGGCGTTTCTTTACGATCGCGAGTACGGCGCGCGGCGTAACGTCCGCTCCGGCCCCGGCTCGCTCGATGCGTCGCAGTTGAGCGTGCCCGACTGGATCAATGCCGTTCACACGCTATTTCCGCGTCGAACGATCGAGCGGATCGAGAAGGACGCGCTGGAGCGCTACCAGCTTGAGGAGATGGTGACGAATCCCGATCTGCTGAGCCGCGCGCAGCCCAGCCCGACGCTGCTCAAGGCCGTGCTGCGCACCAAACATCTGATGAATCAGGAAGTGCTGGCGATGGCGCGGCAGCTTGTGCGCAAGGTGGTCGATGAACTGATGGAGCGTCTGGCACGCGAGATTCGGTCGCCGTTTACGGGCACGATCGATCGTCGTCGGCGCTCGTTCTTGAGAGTAGCAAAGAACTTCGACGCGCGCACGACGATCCGCCGTAATCTGCGGCACTACGATCCTACGAGCCGCCGGATGTCGATTCAGCAGCCGTATTTTTTCTCGCGGGTGCGCCGCCAGAGCGACCGCTGGCAACTGATCATTCTGGTTGACGAGTCGGGCAGTATGCTCGATAGCGTGATCCACGCGGCGATCACGGCGGCGATCTTTTGGGGCGTCAAAAGCCTGCGGACGCATCTGGTGCTCTTCGATACCTCGATCGTGGATGTTACCGGGCACTGCACCGATCCCGTCGAGACGCTGATGAAGGTCCAGCTTGGCGGCGGCACCGACATCGGCCAGGCGCTGACGTATGCCGGATCGCTGGTGGACAATCCTCGCCGCACGATCGTCGTGCTGATCACCGATTTTTACGAGGGCGCTCCCGTGCAGCGGCTTTACAGCGCCGCCAAACAGCTCGTCGAGAGCGGAGTCACGCTGCTGGGCCTGGCCGCGCTCGATGCCGAGGCCCGCCCAACCTACGATCGACATGTGGCCGAGCGGCTGGTCGCGCTGGGCGCGCATGTCGCGGCGATGACCCCCGGCGAGCTGGCCGACTGGGTCGCGCAGAAGGTGCTGTGATGCGTCACGATCTGGAAGCGCTTACCTCCGACGATCTGGTGCTGCTGGCGAACCGGGGCCTGGTGAAGCGCGCCCAGCAAGAGGTACAGTCGGGCGAGCTGGCCCGGACGATCGATGAGGACGCGCAGGGCACCGTCACCGTGCGCTGGTCCGATGGGATCGAGTGTGTGCTGCCTTCAGGCGGGCATGTACGCGATGGGCGCTGCTCGTGCCCGGCCACGACGATCTGCCGCCATCTGCTGCGCTCGGTGCTGGCGTATCAGCAGGCTGCGGCGCAGCAGCCGGGCAGCGCGGAGCAGCCCGCCGCGCCGCAGCCCTGGGACCCCGGAGAGATCGCCGATAATGAGCTGGCGCGGAGCATGTCGCGTGCGGCGCTGACCTGGGCGCGGCGACAGATGGATGAGCGGCAGGTGATCGAGCTGGTGCGCAGCGCCAAGCCCAGCGCCTACCTGCATAGCCTGAATTGCACCGTGCGCTTTCTGGTTCCCGGCGATGCGCGCTACACCCACTGCGATTGCGCCGAGGAGTCGCCCTGCCGTCACGTGCCGCTGGCGGTCTGGGCCTTCCGCAGGCTGGAGCCGACGCAGGCCAGCGGGATTGTTGAGATTGCCACGGGCAAGCCAGATGTTCCCGCCGCGCTGCTGGACGAGATCGAGCGGACGCTGTACGAGCTGGCAAGCGTGGGCGTTTCCGGCGCGCCGTCGGCGCTGATCGAGCAGTTGCGCCGCCAGGAGGATCGCTGTCGCCAGGAGGGGCTGGTCTGGCCCGCAGAAATTATTGCCGAGATCGTCCAGCAGCACGCGGCCTATGCCGCCCACGATGCCCGCTTCATGCCCTCAATCCTGGCCGCGCGGATCGGCGAGCTATGCATCCGATCCGACGCGATCCGTCATGATACGGGAGCCGTGCCGCAGCTCTTTGTGCGCGGCACTGCCGTCGATACCAAAACGGCGATCGGGACGGCGCGGCTGATCGGCCTGGGCTGCGGCGTGCGTGTCCGGCGCGGCGGTGTGGATCTGATGGCCTATATGCAAGACGCCGACTCGGGCGGGCTGGTCGCTGTGTGCCGCGCCAGCACCGATCCGGTCGCTGCGGCGGATGCGCCCGCGCCCTTCTGGCGGCTGGCGGAAACTCCGGTCGTGCAGGGCGTGAGTATCGCCGCGCTGGGAGCCGGGCAGGCGCTGGTCAGGGGCGGGTATCGCTTTCCGAACGCGCGCTTTAGCCCTGGACGCGCACGGCTGAATGTCAACCCGCAGATGTACGCCTGGGAATCGCTGCGCGCGCCGGTGCTGGCCGAAGATTTTGCTGAGCTTGCCGCCAGAGCCGCCGCCCAACCGCCCGCCGCGCTGCGGCCACGGCGGCTGACCGATGGGCTGCATGTATGCGCGCTGACGGGCGCGCGGGATGCCGTGTTTTCGGAGAGCGATCAGGAGGTGCGCGCGACGCTCGATGATAGCAGCGGCGGCCATGCGCTGCTGGTCCATCCCTACACGTCGCGCGGAGGAGCCGGAGCGGAGGCGCTGCTGGCACTGCTGCGGAGGCAGCCCGAAAGCCTGCGCTTTGTGGCGGGACACGTCCAGCTTACCGCGCGCGGCCTGGTGATCGCTCCGACCGCCGTGGTTTTTCAGGATGGGTCGCTGCGCCGCGCACTTCAGCCGTGGATCGATCGGGATCGGCGTGGAGACGATGCGCCTGCACGTCCTGTCACTCCGGCGCGGAGGGCCGCTGATCCGCTGTCCGACTATTGGGCGCAGCTTGGCGACGCGCTGGGCGACCTGCTGGTGGTTGGGCTGCGCCGGGCCGACGGATCTGCCGCGCGACGCTGGCAGGAGCTTGCGCGCTACGGCGCGGCTCTGGGCTTTGGTCGCGCCGTAGATCCTGTTACGCGGCTATCGGCTGCGCTTAAGCACAAGGCCGCGACGCTGCACTGGGAGCCGCGCGATGCCGCCGAGGCGCTGCTGGATCTGGCGTGTCTGACGCAGGTTGTGAGCGGCGCGCTGACGGGTGTGCTCGAAAGCGCGAGCGTCGAAGCAGCGCCTTAAGCTGCGCCTGGGGCGATGTGGCGCAGCCCCAGGCACCGAGCATGACAGCTTTAGTTCCGCTCACCGAGGATCTGGTCGAGCAGGGCATCCTCGCTGCGCACCCGCTCCAGGTGTTGATCGAGGAGCGCCTGGTGCTGCTTGACAAAGGCCATTTCTTTTTCAACGCGCACCTGGGCGATCGTATCGTCGAGGCCGGACTGTGCGCCGCAAACCCGACCGACCTCCAGCGCCCGCCGGTGTTCCTGCTCCAGTTGCGGCGTGAGGCGGCCTTCGGCGGCGGCATTGTCCAACGCGGCGCGCAGATCAACCGTTGTCGCATACTGGTGGCCGCGCGCGCTCATGCACGCCGACCAGCGCCGCTCGGCCTCGACGACGCGCTGCTCGCGCCTGATCGACATGCGCAGTGCAAGATACTGCTCGTTCAAGCTGCTCTGCGCGGCGAACACGCCTGGAATCCTGGCAAATGCCGCGCCCTGGCAGCCGCCGCCGCCCGGCCCGCTCCGATCGTAAAGCTCCTCGGCGTTGGTCGAGTTGGGATTGGCAACGCCGTACAGCGCCATGTAATACTGCGTGCGGCGCTCCGGACTCAGCGATTCGGCATAGCTGACGTTCGGATCGGGCGCAGGCACAGCGTTGCGGACGGGCACTACCTCGGTGTAGGGAAAGCCCTTCTGCTTCATGCACTGGGCGGTCATGCGCTCACGAGCCAGCGACTCGCGATCGAAGCGCGCTTCATCTGCCTCCGGGTTGTGCCCAAAGCCGGGGTAGGCCGCCAGTGGAGAGTGCTGTAGTCGCTGCTGTGGCGCGGGCGTGATGTTCGCGGTGGCGGAAAATTGCAGGCCGAGCAGGGCCAGAGCTGCCCCGGCGAGAGCGAACGTTAGACGGCGCATGGATCTATCTCCTGTGGCTTAAGGTCAAGCTTGATCGACTGGTTAGCGCGGATAGCCAAGATATGCATCGACGGCCCAGCCGACGCGCCACGGCCAGGAAGGCTGCTTCAGCCAGTTGACGCCTGTGTTCCAGGTATGAAACTCCGACTCAAGGTAGCCCGCGACGGCATTCGTTTCGCGCAGCTCGGCGAGGTCGATGACCGTGCAGGGATCGCCCGGATTCTTGCAGCTAAAGTCGCGGGTGCCGGGGCTGGATGGTCCAACTTTTTCGTTGAGCGTTTCGGCAAAGACCCGTCCGTTCATGCTGGTGTCGCGGTAGATTGTCACCGTGCCGAAGCGGGTAGCATCGGTGCGGGTGCATTGGCCGGAAACATCGGCGTTGCTGTGCATCGGAATGTGGATGTTGGCCCCCCAGGCGTTCGAGTTGTCGATCGCCGCGCGGTAAGTCGTGTCGCCGATGCGCACCTGATAGCCACGCGAGCGCAGGTTGCGGTAGGGCGAGCTTGGATCATACACGTCGTTGTAATAATTGCCGTTGGTGGCGTTGTTGGCGGCGTTGTAGGCCATAGTATTTTCGCTGTTGCCGCCACACTCGCCCCGTGCGCCGGTGTCGGTGTGACGCGCAGGGGAGAGGTAGATCTTATGGCCGTTCCAGGTGCCGTACGGGTCGTACAGGTAATCGGCTTGAGCGCGTTCGGCGGTGACATAACACAGCGCTGCGACGACAAGCGCTATGATCCAGTAGCGTGCATGGCCCATAATGCCCTCCCGAAGGGATGTACAGGTAGTGCGAGCTGATCGAACGACGAGAGCGGGCGTGGATTGACAGAACGATCGGGTGGCACCTCCTGGTAGCAGAAGCAGCCGCGTGCTCAATCGGTGTTGGTCTATCTGTGGGGGGAATGGTTTATAACAAGTATAAATGAAGATGGATCGGCTGTCTAGCGGATTTATTAAAAGATGTTAAATTCAGTCCGATACGATGCTACCGATAATCAAGATTTCTCATACCAAACACCACCGACCAGACAAAACACGACAAGACGCCGCGAGAGATAAGCATCGCGGCGTCTTGTCGTGTAGCGTTGAAAGGCTTAGTTGGGGGGCAAGTAGCCGCGCGCGCGCAGCTCCTCGGCGGCAAGCAGGCCAAGCAAGATCTCATAGGGCGTGCCGCGATTCTCAGGGTGATACTCCAGCCGCTCGCGCTCGAACCACTGCGTCAGATAGGTTTTGCCGTCGGTCTGACTCTGCTCGTCGGCAGCGACGCTGATCGGGAAGCCGAAGACCGGCAAGCCTCCGCTCCGGTTCCAAAAGTCGCGGAACGGCGGGCACAGCGGGAAGGGCGACTCGTTGAAGCGCTGGCATTGCGGCCCCGGAGCGGGGGGCGCTGGATCTGAGCCGAAGGTGCGTCCGAGACGGAGCAGCGTATTCGCGCCGAGCCGACCCAGCAGCACCTTGTAGGGATTTGGATTGTCGCGATGGTACTCGAAGCGCGCGCGCTCGAAGTACTGGACGCGCAGCACCTTACCGGTATCTGGATTGATCTCGTCAAAGCCCTCGCTGACGGGATAGCCGAACAGCGCCAGCGACTCGCGGGCAGAGTTGCCGCGATCACCGAATTCGAGGCCGTGCGAGCGGTAGTAGCCGATGAACGCATCGTCGACGTAGTGGCCGGTTTCCTTGAAGTACAGGCCATCCGCCTCAATACCCGGCGGCAGCGGCTCGGTCGGCAATTGCTCGTCGCTATAGCGCATCATTGCGCCGCCTGAGGCAGCCCACTGCATGTCCTGGCTCAACAGCGCGTACACATCGGGTGCAAGCCGCGCGCCGCCTGGATCGACCATAAACACGCCGTTGTCGAAGCGCAGGCGACGGCTCGGCTGGCTTGGCTCACGGCCCTGGCAGCCGCTCTGCGTGGCCCAGCCCTGGTTCGAGCCAGGGATCAGCGCAAATGCTAATATCGGCGCGTTACCATACGTCTCGCGCGGCACCGTCGTCCAGGTGCCGCCGCCGTAGCGCAGTAGCTCAGTGTTCGGGCAGCGCGTGCCCGCGTCGTAGAAGATCGCATAGCCGTCGCCCTCAGGCCGCACGTTAACGCCGTACATCGTGAACGGCTGATTGGTAATCGGCAGCCGGGGCAGCGTTTCTTCAGTCCAGCGTCCATCCTTGAGCCGCACAATCGCGGGCCGTACCGCCTCGCTGCCCTCGCCGCCGGGGCGTCCCAAAAGACCCGTCGCCCAGCCCTCGGATTGGCTTAACATACTCAGGTCGGTAAGCTGACCGTCGCGCCAGGTATCCGGCGTTTGGTCGCGCCAGGCCGAGCCATCGAAGACGAGCACCAGCGGACGCTGCCGGTAGTTGCCCGGCGCAACCTGATCATAGGCGATGCCAACGGCAATCGCGCTGCCGTCGGGAAAGACGACTACATCGGCCAGCGAGCCGCTTTGCGGCCCGACCGAGCCATCTTTGCGGACGATGTCAGCGCCAAATTGCCAGGCGCTCCCGTTGTAGCGCGCGTAGTACAGGTTAGTTGGCCCGCCCGACACGAAAGTGCTGCCGACAATCCAGCCGTCGCTCGCGCTGCGCATGTCGATCCCGCGCATGGCAATACGGCTGCCAAGATTCTCAACAGGCCGCCACCAGCGTCCATCGAACTGGAGCAGGCCACTGTAGGACACGGCCCATCCGCTGCTGGCATCGATCAGATCGATATCGATCACGCTGTCACGTACTTCCCTGAAGGCACCGCCATCTCCACCGATCACCTTGCGTGTCGTAATCAATTCCGGGTCGGCGAGCCAGCGCCGAGGTTGCTGTGCGGCAGCTTGCCAGGGCAGGAGAGCTATCAGCAGCAGCCCCGCCAGGTATGAAAGCCCGCGACGTGTCATGGTATCCTCCCGTCGAAATTTTACTATCATAGTGTTCGAGGCATCCATGTACATACGCCAAAAGCCGCATTCTGCACGAGCATTTGAGCTTCCGGCGGGCTTTCATACCGCATCTGCGCGTCTCGCTCGCGGAGCATCGCCACATGTGGCGCGCTCGACCTCACGACAGCTCGGCAATAAAGATCTCGAACGGTGCCAGCGTGAGCCAGCCAAGCGAGAGGCTCTGGCCGTCGCGCTCCTGGCTTGAGAAGAGCAGACGCGCCTGCTGGTCGCCGAAGTCGAAGATGACGGTCTGCTGCTCGTTGGTGAAGTTGAGCACCACGAGACAGCTCTGTCCTGTCGCGGCGTCGCGCCGCAGAAAGGCGAAGTAGTCGTCGCTGTGCGCGTGCAGGGTATGGTAATCACCGATAATCAAAGCAAACGTTTCCCGACGCAGCCGGAGCATACGCCGATAAAAGGTGAGCAGCGAGGTGGGATCGTCCTCCTGCGCGGCAACGTTGACTCCGCTGGTGTAGTTCGGGTTGACGGGCAGCCAGGGCTGGACATCGGGCGGGCTGAAGCCGGCGTTGGGAGCGCCGCTCCACTGGAACGGGCTGCGGCAGCGGTCGCGGGTGGTGGCGATAGCCCGTTGCAGCGCTTCCTCCGGCGCCGTGCCGAGCTTCCCGGTCAGCGTCTCGTAGTAGTTTGTGGCAGCGGTGTCGCGGATCTGGCTCAGGTCGCGCAGTTCGAGATCAGCCATGCCGATCTCTTCGCCGTTGTACAGAAACGGCGTGCCCTTCAGCGTAAGCATCAGGGCCAGGTGCAGGCGTGCCAGGGCGGCGTTATGCAGGCCATCGCCATAGCGGCTCCATACGCGCGGGGTATCGTGATTGCCGAGGGTATTGCAGGGCCACGCGCCACGGGGCAGCTCCGCCAGACGGAGGGCCTGGTTGGCGCGAACATGGGCGGGCGTCAGGCGATCAACGCGCATGAGCGGGAAGTTAAACACCAGATGGAGCTCGTCATTCCCGCTGCCGTGGAAGGCCACATCCTCATCCTCGCCGACGAGCACGCGGTCGCCGGGGTACTCGTCGACGAGCCTCCGCAGCTCCTGCATCAGCTCATGCAGGCCCGGCTGCTGCGTCTGGAAGCGCATGAGCTGGCCGTAGTCCGCCAGATCAAGCATATTGGCGTTGAAGAACTCGTCGGGTGCCAGGGCCAGCGAGTGATTCGGCAGGTCGGGATGTTCAAAGATAGTCCCGATGGCATCGAGCCGGAATCCGTCGACGCCGAGGTCGAGCCAGAAGCGCACGACCTCCCACATCGCGCGCTTGAGGTCGGGGTTGCGCCAGTTGAGGTCGGGCTGCTCCTTGAGAAAGGCGTGATAGTAGTATTGCCCGGCGGAGCGATCGTACTCCCAGGCCGAGCCGCCGAAGATCGAGGCCCAGTTGTTGGGCGGGCCATGATCCTTGCCATCGCGCCAGATATACCAGTCGCGCCTGGGATTGTCGCGGCTGGCACGCGACTCAAGAAACCAGGGATGCTGGTCGGAGGTGTGATTGAGCACGAGATCGAGGATCACGCGGATACCGCGAGCGTGCGCCTCGCGCAGAAAGATCGTGAAGTCGGCGAGCGAGCCATACTCCGGCCCGACATCGGTGTAGTCGGAGATGTCATAGCCACAGTCGAGAAAGGGCGACGGGTAATGCGGCGACAGCCAGAGCGCATCGATGCCAAGGTCGCGCAGGTAATCCAGCTTCGCGAGCATCCCTGGGAAGTCGCCGATGCCATCGCCGTTGCCGTCGGCGAAACTGCGGGGATAGATCTGATAGAAAACGCTTTCTTTCCACCACGTCTTCTGCATAGGAGTCGCTCCTCCGATGGTGACACCATTCACGTTTATACCCGCCGAATGCGGCGTATGGTACTCTCAAAATCCGCGAGCTCAAGCTGCGCGCCCGCGTGCATCCAGGCCGCGCCCGATCTTATGCCCGCGAAGCCCTCGATCTCGTAGCGCGCGGAAGGGTCAAGGCCGCGCACGTACACTGGCGGAAGCGTGGTCGGCGGCGGCAGGTGCGTGCGAAAGACGAACAGGATGCCCGCCGATCGGTCCTTCGTCATGTACTGGATCGCGGAGAACGGGTGCGCCTGCGGCGAGCGCAGCCGATACAGATCGCCAAGCTGGATGATATGACGAAGCTCTTTGTACAGCGCGATCCACCGCGCTGCTTCGGCGCGCATGGCAGGACTCCAGCGCAGCAAGTGGCCGCCGACGCCGAGCGTGCCGCACATGCTGACATGGAAGCGGAACGCCAGCGGCAGATAGCTCGCGCCCATATCCGTGACCCACGCCTCCATCGTATTGGCCGGAAAGACCTGCGAGAAGCCCTCCTGAATCGACAGGCGCGCTGTCGGCTCGGTGTTGTCGCTGACCCAGATCTGGTCGGCCAGGCTTAAAATGCCGAGGTCGGCCCGTCCGCCGCCGCCTGAGCAGCTCTGCCAGATCACCTGCGGGTGGCGCTCGCGCAGCGTGCCCCAGACGTGATACAGCCCGTATACGTAGCGCACCCACAGCTCGCGCGCGTCGCACGGCGCATCGGGCCAGCCAGCCTCGCTCACGTTGCGGTTCATGTCCCACTTGATGAAGGCGATGTTGTGCGCGGCCAGGAGCCGATCGATCTGGTCGATGATGTACTCCTGCACGTCGGCGCGGGCGAAATTGAGGATGAGCTGGTTACGCCCCGTGGTTCGGTCGCGCGTGGGGAAGTGGAGCACCCAGCCGGGATGCGCGCGGTAGAGCTCGCTGTTGGGATTGACCATCTCCGGCTCGATCCACAGGCCGAAGTCCATGCCCAGCCTGTTGACGTGCGCGATCAACGGCTGCAACCCGTGCGGGAATTTCCGCGCATCGGGCCACCAGTCGCCCAGCCCGGCGGAATCGTCGTCGCGGCCATGAAACCAGCCGTCATCCATCACAAACAGCTCGACGCCCATCGCGGCGGCGAGATCGGCCAGTCGGATCTGCGACTCCTGATCGACCGCGAACTCGGTCGCCTCCCACGAGTTGTACAGCACCTTATGGATCGCGGGTCCGTGGGGCAGCAGCGTGTCACGGATGAAATCGTGCAGCCGTCGGCTCGCGCCGCCGAAGCCCTCGGCGGTGTAGCCCGCGTAGCTGCCGGGCGTGGTAAAGGACTCGCCGGGCTGGAGCCGCCACGAAAAATCCCAGTCGTTCAGGCCGATGCTGATGCGCGTCGAGGCGAAGTCCGTAACCTCGGCGGAGAGCTTCCAGTTACCGCTCCAGGCCAGCACGCCAAACCAGATCTCGCCGCTGTCCTCGTCGGCGCTGCCACGGTCGACAGCAAACCATGGGTTGTGATGGTGGCTGGAGGTGATGCGCCGACTCTCCAGCACCTTAAGGCCCTGCACCAGCGGCTCGCGGCGGAGATGCATCTCGTCCATATGCCGACCGCTCAGATGGGTCAGGCGGTAGGTATCGCCCGGCGGCATGTGCCACTGCGCCGACCAGATCCGCTCGATGATCACGGGCGCGTCGCCAGCGTTGGCAACCGTCGCCGCGCGCTCGATCAGATCGTAGGCCGCATGGACACGGTAGTGCAGGGTCGCGCGGAAGGGATAGACCGTATCGCGCAGGTGGATGCGGAGCTCAGGCACATCGCCCGCGCGCACCTCCGCCGACTCGAAGCGGAGCACGACATCGCGCACGCCGTCGGCGAACGCGACCTTCAGACATGGGTCGATGAACTTAATATCTTCGTAGCCGGGATACTCTTCGGGCGTGCGCTGGGCCGGGTTGTTGAACGCACTCCACATCTCCGGATTCGGCGCGGCGGGGTAGTCGTCGGGCGTCGGGAGCCGCGCCCCCCAGTAGCGGTGTGTGAGCAATCCAGCCTGGTTCAGGCCCAGCGCATAGCCGGTTGTCGCCGTCTCCAAAACCCATCCCTGATCGGTCGTGTGAATCGGCATCTCGATCCTCTCACCTCGCAACGTAAGCGCCGGAAACAGGCGTTCCGGCGCTGCAATCGCTCCAATCGTGTCCGTCCCTGTCGGCTGCTTTCGCCTGTTCAGCATCGTTGGCGAGTATCCCAAGCCCTGGCCTGTCGGCGCGCTAGCGACCAGTCAGGCCGGTGAGCGTAATGCCCTCGATGATCTTGCGCTGACCGATGAGGTACACCACCAGCACCGGGAGGACCGCGATAGCTGAGCCGGCCATGAGCAGCGTCCAGTCAACGGTGTACTGCCCTTTGAACTGGTCAAGCATCAGCGGCACGGTGAACAGATTGGGATCGCTGAGGAAGATCAGCGGAATGAAATACTGGTTCCACGATCCCAGGAACAGAAAGATGCCGAGCGCCGACATGGCCGGCACCAGCAGCGGCAGGATAATCGACCAGTAGATACGCCAGCGGTTCGCGCCGTCGACGATCGCCGCTTCTTCCAGCTCCTTGGGAATGCCACGGATGAACTGCCGGAGCAGGAACACCGCGAAGGCGTTAAAGAGCGCGCCCGGCACAATGATCGACAAATGGGTGTTGACCCAGCCCAACTGCTGCATAATCAGGTAGAGCGGAATGATCGTCACCTGCCCCGGCACCATCATCGTCGCCAGGAAGAGCAGAAACACAATCTCGTGGCCGGGAAAGCGGATTTTGGCGAAGGCGTACGCTGCCATCGACGCGGTCAGCAGGGTCATGCCCACGACGATGAAGCTGATATAGAAGCTGTTGAAGTAGGCGCGTCCAAAGGGTAGGGCCTGGAGCGACGCCGGATAGTTTGACCACACGACCGGATCTGGAATCCACTTCGGCGGGATGATAAAGGCCTGGGAAAGATCCTTGAGCGAGGTCAGAATCATCCACACGAATGGAAAGACCATCATGAACGCGCCGATGGAAAGGATGATGTGCAGGATGATGGTTTGCACCCGGCTGGCACCCGGCTTTTCTCCGGTGCCCCGCCGCACTCGTGTACGGGTGGGTACGGTTGTGCTAGCCATACGCCTCCTCCTAGTCTTCGTAGTGGACCCAGCGCCGCTGGGCATAGAGCTGGAAGATCGTCACCAGCATGATGACGAGGAACAAGATCACCGCAGCCGCAGAACTCTTGCCGAACGTGAAGTCTTTGAAGGCAAGCGTGTAGATGTGGAAGACCATCGTGTAGCTGGCCTTACCCGGCCCACCGCCGGTCATGACATTCGACTGGTCAAACACCTGGAACGAACCGATGAATGACGTAACCGTCAGGAAGAAGATCGTCGGCGAAAGGAGCGGCAGCGTCACGCTTTTAAAGATATGCCACTTGTTGGCGCCGTCGATCTGGGCCGCCTCAAGCAGCGATGTGGGCACGTTCTGCAACCCGGCGAGAAAGATTACCATGTTGTAGCCCAGCCCCCACCAGATACCCATCACGGCAATTGCGGGCACGACGAACCGTGAGTCTGTCAGCCAGCTCGGAAGGTCGATGCCGAACCATGATTGAACGTAGGTGTTAATGATCCCGAAGTCGTCGTTCAACAGGTAGAGCCAGACCACCGACACGGCGACGGAGCCGGTTACGACCGGCAGGAAATACAGCAGCCGGTAGAACGTTTTGCCGGCAATGTTGTTTAACCCCATCGCCACCAGCAGGGACAGCATCAAACCGCCAGGCACGGCAATCAGGGTGTACAGCAGCGTGTTCCACAAGGCGATGCGTAGATCCGGTGATTGAAACTGCTCGATGAAGTTCTGCATGCCGATAAACGTCCGGCTGCCGAAGCCATCCCAGTTCGTCAGGCTCAGGTAAAAGGCCGAGATAAGCGGGATCAGCGAAAAGACGATCAGGCCGAGGAGTTGTGGCCCCACGAACAACAGTGCCCACAGCAGATCGGACGTTTGCCGATTCATCCGGCGCCGCCCGGTCATGGCGGTTCCTACATTGGGGGTGGTAGTCGTTGCCATTATCGTGTAATCCTTCCGCTTGGGGAGCAGAGCAGGTGGGCGGTTTCGCTGAGTTCCCGCCCCACGCTCCCGCAAGAAATGTCCCACCGCCAGAATGTCGGCCTATGCCGCGCCCTGCTTTTGCTTCACGAGATCGGCGATCTTTTGGAGCACGGCCTGCGCCTCGCCGCCATTGATGTAGATCTCGCTCAGATACTTTTCGATCTCGGTGCTCAGGCCGGGGAAGTTTGCCATTCCCGGCCAGACGGCATAGCCGATCTCGCGGGCATCGATGAAGGCCTGCCAGTTGGGCGGCAGATTGCCCTCGGACACGACTTCGTCGGCGCCACTGACCGATGGCACGGCGTTGCCACCACCCTGGAGTCGGAACTTCTGGCCCTCCGGCGAAACGAAATCGGTCAGCATTGCAAAGGCCGCGTCCTTGTTTGCTGCCTTGACGTTCTGCACCATGTAGGCGGTAGCAATCGTGGCCGGCTCGATCTTGTTGCTGGTGTTGGTCGGCCAGGGCGCGATGTCGTACTGCAAGTTGGCCGCTTTCTTGAACTGCGGCAGCAGCCAGCGCCCGGCGACGACGAAGGCGGTCTGCTGCGAGAGGAACATGGCATCCAATCCCTGGCCTTTCGGCAGCGTTCCCGAATAGGTGAACGTCTTGGCTTTGAGGTTGTCCAGAACGTACTGGAACGCTTCTTTGGCTTTGGGATCGTCAACAGCAACGAAGGTATTGCCTTCAAAGACTTTGCCGCCGTTGGTCGTTACCCAGCCCCAGGTCGGACCAAACCAGGCCTCGAAGATCACGCCGCGCTTACCCGTTGCAACGACCTTCTGCGTCATGTCCTGCAAGGCACTCCAGTTCCACTGGCCCTGCTTCTGCAAATCTGCGGGCATCGTCGTAACGCCTGCAGCTTGTAGGAGCTGCTTGTTGTACCAGAAGACCAGCGGGTTGCAATCGACGGGCATGCCCCAAATCTTGCCGTCCTCCGTTTTCGCCGGACCCCACAAGCCTTCGGTAACGTCCTCAGGTTTGGACTTACTGTTCGGGCCGCTCAGCATCTCGGTCAATTCCATGATCTGGTTGGTCGAAATCAGCTTGGACATGGTAGCGTCACCGGAGTAGAACAGGTCGGGCGCGGAGCCGCCGCTGAGCTGCGTCAGCAGCTTGGCCTCGTAGTCCTGGGGCTGCGGGATGAGCTGCGCATTGGCGCCAGTGCGCTGGTTGAAGTCCGCTGTGTACTCCTGAAAGCGCTGGATCTCGCCGGCGTTGCCCCACGTCGACCATTTGATGTTGACGCCCTTGAGCGACGCATTCGCCTGCCCGGCTGCGCCTGCGGCTTCCTGGGTGGCGGCTGTATTGGTCGCCCCACTGGGCGGCGCACTCGCCTGTCCCCCGGCTGTCCCGCCCGCCTGCCCACCCCCGTCGCTCTGACCACAGCCGGAAAGCGCTAGACCGCCAAGGGCAGCGGCGGTCGCGCTCAGAAACGTACGCCGACTGATGAATTTCGGGTCGTGCTTGGGACTCATCGAACATCCTCCCTTTTATGTACCGACAGTGTACAGAGCGCCCATTGCTCAGCTTGCAGCCTTCAGTAGCCGCCCTGTTCGGGATGCGGACGGACGAGGTGGTCGAAGTCTGCGTTGGACGTTTCGATCGGCAGCCAGTCGGGACGCCGGTGCCAGAGCTTTTCGTTCGCCTGCGCCGCTGTAACATTGAGGCGCACGATCTTGCCGGAGACGTCGGAGATGGCACCATAGGGGATGTAGCGCGCGCCGCCGCGATGTGGGAGGTGAACTTCCAGGCGCGAGCATGTTTCTTCGTCGCAGTGCTGGCTGCTGCTGCTTGGGTCGACGCCGAGCCACACATGGGCAACCGTGCCGAGCGAGCTATTGTCCTCGGTTCTCACCTCCATGCCTTTGCGAATCTGGGCCATCACGTTACCGCTTGCCATACCCGCCTCCTTTCAAGGCCGTGTGCCAGGCGCATACACGTGTCTTCCACTCTGAGCCTAGGATTTATCGCTTGTAACAGCCACGCCGAGCGCCGCCAGCAGCCGCTCGTGCGTGCCTCCTTTGATTACAAAGCCGTCGGCTCCGGCAGCCAGCGCGATGCCTTGCTCGGTCGCGTACATGGTCAGCACGATGACGACGACGTCAGGCCACTGCTGCTTGATCAGCCGGGTCGCACGCACGCCATCCAGCACCGGCATGTACAGATCCATCAGCACCACATCTGGCCGACATTCCGCGACCTGTTGCACCGCCTCCTGGCCGTTGGCTGCCTCGCCGATCACCGTAATCTCCGGCCAGGTCGCCAGCAGCGCGCGCAAGCCTTCGCGGGTGCGCGCGCTATCGTCGACAATAAGCACCCGAGTCGGCTGCGCCATGACTGCTCCTATCCTTACATTCCAACGATGAAAGGATCGCTATAGCTAACTATGCCAGCGCAGCACGCGGCTGTCATGCACTAAATGGTAAATTGGGCGTATAAAAAAAGGAATACTGATCGGTAGTGAGGCTATACATTTGTTCGAGGAGAGGTATAACAAATGTTATAGGCGGGAAAGAACAAAGGAACGAGGCAACAAAGAACAGCGAACTCGAAACGTGGAACTCGGTGAGCCGCGCTACGGGGTCGTGCTCTTATCATCGAGCGATGCCAGCCCCTCGCGCAGGGCGTAGAGCGCGGCCTGGGTTCGGCTTGCCAGGTGCAGCTTGCTCAGGATATTGCTGACATGCACTCGCACGGTGCCCTCGCCGATCCCCAGCATGGCGGCGATCTGCTGGTTGCTCTCGCCATGCGCTACCAGGCGCAGGACCTCGACCTCGCGCTCGGTCAGCGGGTCGGATGTTGGCGGGCGCTGCGGCGGGTGCGCCAGCTCTTGCAGGACGCGGCGGGCAACCGCCGGGTGCAGCGACGACTCGCCACGGTAGACGCGCTGGATCGCCCGTATCAGCTCCGCCGGGCCGAAGTCCTTCAAGGTGTATCCGAGCGCCCCGGCGCGAATGGCCGGAAATACCTTATCGTCGGCGTCGAAGCTGGTGAGCACGAGGATACGGGCGTTTGGCTGGCTGGCAAGGATAGACTCGATCGCGGCGATCCCATCCATCTGGGGCATGACCAGATCCATCAGGATCACGTCCGGCTGGAGGCTGGCCGCTTCGACGACGGCTTCCGCTCCGTTGCTGGACTCGCCCACCACCTCGATGTCGGGCTCCGTCGCGAGCAGCGCGCGAATGCCTCTACGAACGACCAGATGGTCGTCCACAACCAATACACGGATCGGACTGATCATAGCGCTATCTCCACTCGCAAGAGTGACCCATCCTGCGGCGCGCTCTGTAAGGTTAACGTTCCATTGAGCTGTGCTACGCGCTCCGCGATCCCACGCAGGCCCAGCCCGCCGGTTTCCTGAGCCGCTGCCGGATTAAACCCAACGCCGTCATCGATAATTTCCAGGATCACGCGCGACTGAACCTGCCGCAACTGCACCGTGATGCAGCCCGCATGGGCGTGCTTGAGCGTATTGTTGAGCGCCTCCTGGGTAATGCGGTAGAGGGCCTCCTGGACGAGCAGGGGCAGATCGCCGACACCGTCTACAATCAGCCTGGTTTCCAGGTTGGCCCGCCCCTCCACGCTGTTGAGCCGCGCTTGAAGGGCGGCAGCCAGCCCCACCTGCTCCAGCACCGGTGGTCGCAGCTCGAAGATCAGGAGCCGCATCTCATCAAGCGCCTCCTGCGCCGTTTCTTGCAGCACGCGCAGATTCTCGGCGGTGGTCGCGACATCGCCTGATTCCAGCAGACGCGTCGCTGCCCCGGCATGAAGCGTGACGCCGTATAAGGCCTGTGTAACCGAGTCATGCAGCTCGCGGGCGAGACGCTGGCGCTCTTCCAGCACGGCCTGATCCTGAGCCGCTGTCACCAGCCGGGCGTGCTCGATCTGCTGCTCCAGCGTTTGCCTCGCCGTGACGCGCTCGATCGCCAGCGCCAGCACATTGGCGACGACCTGGAGCAGGTATATTTCCTGGTCGCTGAATATCCGACGTGTCGCGGTATCCACGCACAGAACGCCGAATGGACGATGCTGACCCTGGATCGCGACATAGAGGCTGCTGATCACATCGCAGTCGCGCAGGAGGGAAGGTCGGTCGAAGCGGGTTTCGTTGCGCCAGTCGGCGACGAGCACAAGGCGCGTGCCCAGCACTGCCGTGCCAAGCGCGGATCGCGCCCCTGATGCAGCCATTGCCACCCCCACCGCGTCCTCTTGCCCGCCGACAGCGGCCCGGAGCACCAGCGCGCTACCATCCGGGCGCAGTTCCCAAAGTGTGCTATGCTTCACCATGAGCGTGTCGGCGACAAACGTTACCACCCGATACATGAGCGTGGGCAGGTCGCTATCCTCTAACAGTGACCCGGTCAACTCGGCGAGTGCCGCCTTATACCCCGCATCCATGTCCGTCTCCTTGCCGTGGTGGGGGCCGACCGCCATCTGAGCAGCGCCGCACTAGGCCTTGCAGCCATCACCACGACGGCGCTCCCGCGCTATCAGCGCACGGATAGGTATAGTTTTTGAGGGCCGTGTTGTGCTACGATGGTGTCTGGGGTGGATGGCCCGCGCTTCCGCTGGTCGAGGTTGCCCGGATGCGCCAGACGTTGCGTGTAGATATGACGATTCGGCACGATCTGGGACAAGATGGAATGTTTAACCTCGTCCGAGACGGCGATATAAGCTCAACCAACCTCGTGATATGCCAGTCGCTCAGTGTTCCAAGCTCTTTGGAGCATGTCCTTTGCCATGAAGTCGGGTTGATGTACGGAAGCACGCTTGATTCTCCAGTGCCCACCTCCGCGAGTAGTTGCCGCAATATACCATGCTAAAGGCCTTTAGTAAAGGCCTTTATGGTTAATCTATGGTATAACTAAAGGACGAAGCGTGCTAGCGTCCAAGAAGGCCAACGCAAGCTATGGCGAGAGTAACTATTAGTGACATTGCGCGGGAGGCTGGCGTCTCACCGACCGCTGTTTCTTTCGCATTTAATCGCCCGACGCGGCTCAGCCCAAACACGGTGAGCCGCATTCTTGCGGTCGCGCGTGATCTCGGCTATGTGCCGAATCCGCTATCCCGTGGGCTCGTCGCTGGCAGAACGGGGATGCTCGGCGTCATCGTGCCGCAGAGCATGGACTCCACCTTTGCCAATCCTTTCTTTGCCACCTTGCTCCGGGGTATTGGGAGCATCTGTGACGAGCAGAACCTTGGCCTGCTCACGCTCAGCCCGTACGACAATTCGCTAGAGCCATCGATCGCGCGGGCACCCGTCGATGGATTTATCATCGTGGGGCTCAACGAACGGCACCATGAGGTGCTGCCGCTGCGGAAGCGCAGTATTCCCTTTGTGATTGTTGATGGCGATGCGGAGACGGTCGCGTCGGTCAATAGCGACGACGAGGAGAGCACCTATGCCGCCGCAGCCTATCTCCTGCGGCGAGGGCATCGTGAGGTGCTGATCCTGGCTTTCGAAACGCCCCATCGCCATCTCGATAATATCTTCTACGGCGTGGGTGCCCGGCGGACGTGGGGCTACCAACGGGCGTTTGCAGACTATGGGGTCGCGTGGCGGGAGAGCTGGCTGCTGCCGACACCAGGGTCTGTCGAAGGGAGTGAGCAGCGCTTTGCAGCCGCATGGGACGACGGCTATCGTCCGACGGCGGTGCTCGCCGCGAGCGATGTTGTGGCGCTCGGTGTGCTGCGAGCCGCCCGGCAGCGGGGGCTGGGGATTCCTGAGGATCTTGAGGTAATCGGGTACGATGACATTCCGCTTGCGGCGCTGGCCTGCCCGGCACTCTCAACGGTGCGTCAACCGATCGTGGAGAAGGGCCGTCGAGCAGCCGAGCTTTTGGTCGCGGCGCTAAAGGACGGCGCTGGAGCAGAGCGCATTGTGCTGGGCACCGAGCTTATTCTCCGCGAAACGACGCGGTAGATCGTCCAAAACCAGAGCCTTGCCGACGAGACTCCTGCGGATAGTAATGGCGTCGTTGATCGATTCCCCGCTCGACGAGTCCACCGGACGTGTGTGACGAAGAGCTAGCTTCGCTCATTGCTTAGCGGCTGCTATCGTCTCTGAAGCGTATCCCGCACAGCTTCCAGGGTTGGCTGAATAGGCACTGGCTGAGGATCAGCGCGTAACACGGCTTGGACATCTTTCAAGCCTGTTCCGGTACTCACCACCACGATCCGATCGCCGGAGCTGATCTGCCGATGCTCAACCAGAGAAATCAGGCCTGCAAAGGCTACGGCTGAGGCAGGCTCAACAAACAGGCCGGTATGTTGAGCAACCAAACGGGCCGCCGTAAGGATCATCTGCTCATCCACAGCCAGAATCTGGCCGTTCGTCTGATAAACGGCTCGGAGCGCGCGTCTGCCATCCTGCGGAAGCTCAACGTTAATGCTATCAGCAATCGTCAGTGCCGGAGCCGGCTGAACGTCGTA
>DASUTC010000142.1 GCA_036374795.1 Herpetosiphonaceae bacterium | reverse complement strand
TATGAATCGCTGCTCCTGCTGTGCCAAAGGTTGTATAGATCCATGTTGACACTTCTGCTGCAAGTCTTCAGCGAGGTCGTCCTGCCGATCGTCGTGATCGCCGGGATCGGCTATCTGCTTGAGGGTGCGTTTCCGCTCGATCCACGCACGCTCAACCGCGTCAGTCTGTATGGTCTTAGTCCCTGCCTGCTCTTCGTAACGCTCCTTCGTACCGAGATCAACAGCGGCGAGGCGCTCCGCCTGTCGCTGCTCATGCTGCTGGTCGTCATCTGCATGTGTGCGTGCGCGTACATCGTCGCGCGCGCCATGCGGCTGAACTCCACGGAGCGCAGCGGTTTTATGCTGGCCTCGACCTTCATGAACTCCGGCAACTACGGCCTGCCGGCCACCCGGTTCGCGTTCGGCGACATTGGCTTTCAGTATGCCGTCATCGGCTATCTGACCCAGGCGTTCCTATCGCAAACGCTGGCGGTGTATGTTGCGTCAAGCGGCGCGGGAAATCGCCGGGCCGCGCTGACTCAGGTATTGCGCATGCCGATGCTCTACGCCGCGCTGCTGGCGATCGTGCTGCGGCTGCTGGGCGTGCCGCTTGACGAAAGCAACGGCTTCGTCGCTGCTGGTCTGTTCCGTGGCCTGCGGCTGCTGGCCGACGCGACGCTGCCGTTTCTGCTGCTGATCCTCGGCATGCAGCTTCGCCGCCGCAAGCCGCTTGGCTCGTTCGGGCCGCTGGGCACCGCGACGGCCCTGCGCCTGGTCGCCTCCGTCCCGATCGCGTTTGGCGTCGCGTATCTGCTTGGCCTGACCGATCTCGCGCTACGGGTCGGGATCATGCAGGCGGCGATGCCGACCGCCGTCAACACCACGATTCTGGCGCTGGAGTTCGACACCTGGCCCCACTTCGTGAGCAATGTGGTCGTGGCGACGACCATTGGTAGCCTGCTCACGCTGACGGTGCTGGTTGTTTTTTTACGCTAAGCCAGCCGACAGCGATGCTGGCATATTAGTTGCTGCAATTTTGGCGGCTTGACATGTAACATATTACACGAACCCCTTGATCCGCGCTCTCGCATCCGCCTTTGAAGATCGAGGCGACCGCACGGGCCGGAACGCGGCGCGATCCTGGTAGCAATTCCGCACGACTCGCCCAACATTCGCGAGGAGGTTGTATGAACCAAACGCAAGGCGCGTCCAGATTCGTCACGATGGAGCGGTTGAACATTGCGCCGCGCTCATCGGTGACAGCTCATGGTGTTGAGTACGCCCTGGCGCGTATGGATGGAACGCAGCAGTTAGCCGTCCTGGCATCGGATGGCTCGTCGCTGGCAGACTTTGAGGGCGAGTCGTCGGCGCACGAGAGCGGCGTGCTGCTGATCGGCCCATGTAGCGCCCACAACGCCGCCGCGCTCCGTCGTCGGCTGGCCTGGTTGCAGCCACGGACGCTTGGCCTTCAGACCTCGGCGGGGCTGGGCGATCGGCTGGGCCTGGCAACGCCCGGCCATGTACGGGCTGTCCGAACGGTCGGCGGCGGGATCGCCCCGATCTTCCCGCAACAGTCGATCCGCGAAATGAATCGCACCCATCGGACCGCGCAGCAGGTGATGGACGACGCAACCTGGGGCATCTTCGCGGAAGGCTGGCGCGACGGCTTTGGCGCGGATGCCGATCATCTCAAGACGCCTGCCGACATCGATACCTGTGTTGCGGCGGGCTATACGTTTTACACGATCGATCCCGGCGAGCACGTCGACGACCGCGCAGAGTCCGCCGCTCCAACCGAGCTGCGCCAGCTCTTCGAGTCGCTGCCGTGGGCCGAGCTGGAAGACACGCCCGCCGATGCGCTGCGCCGCTACGGCGGCCTTTCGCTGCGGATCGAAGATCAGACGATCGCCTTTGACGAGGCGGCGGCGCTGCGCGCGGCGGCCAAGTATGGCCGCGCGGTGGCGCATGTAGCCCGGATGTATCGCCATCTTCAGCAGGCGAGCGGCGACAGGCCGACAGAGCTTGAGGTTTCGGTCGACGAGACGGAGCATGTGACCTCCCACGCCGAGCATGTCTATATCGCCTCGGAGCTGCGGCGGCTCGGCGTTCGCTGGGTCAGCCTCGCGCCGCGCTATGTTGGCCGCTTCGAGAAAGGCGTCGATTACATCGGCGACCTGCGCGCGTTTGAAGACGATTTTGCGGTCCACGCCGCGATTGCCCGCCACTACGGGCCGTACAAGCTCAGCCTCCACTCCGGCTCCGATAAGTTCAGCGTCTATCCGATCAGCGTGCGCCAGACCCGTGGACTGGTGCATCTTAAGACGGCTGGCACCAGCTACCTGGAAGCGCTGCGCACGATCGCCGAGCTCGATCCGGCACTATTCCGCGAGATCTACACCTTCTCGCGCGAGCGCTACGAGACTGACAAGGTCAGCTATCACGTGTCTGCAGAGCTTCAGCGAGCGCCACGGCCTGAGGCTGTCGCCGACGCGGATCTGCCTGAGCTGCTGACGCAGTTCGATGCCCGCGAGATCTTCCACGTCACCTTCGGCTCGGTGCTGACAACACGCACCGACGGCGGCGGCTGGCTCTTCTACGATCGGCTGATGGCCTTGCTGCGCGAACATCCTGAGGCGTATGCCAGAAATCTTGAAGCGCATTTCGTGCGGCATCTTCAGCCGTTCGCGGCGGCGCAACGCAGCTTAACTTAAGCTGAGCAGGGGGAAGCCATGATTGCCAACAGATGGGCGCTGTCGCCCGACCGCTGTTTCGATCCCAACCCGACCCAACGCGCGCTCGCCCGGCAGGTGTACGCATCGGTCAAGGATCTGCCGCTGGTCTGTCCGCACGGCCATGTCAGCCCCGCGCTGCTCGCCGATCCGGATGCCAGCCTTGGCTCGCCCGCCGATCTCTTCATCATCCCCGACCACTATGTGTTTCGGATGCTGTACAGCCAGGGCATCGCGATGGAAGACCTGGGCGTTCCCACCAGGGACGGCACGCCGGTCGAGACGGATCACCGACGGATCTGGCAGCGCTTCGCCGAGCATTTCCACCTGTTTCGGGGCACGCCCACCGGCCTGTGGCTGACCGATGAGTTGATCAACGTCTTCGGCGTCGACGAGCCGCTGAGCGGCGACAGCGCCCAGCGCATCTACGACCATCTGGAGTCGCAGCTTGCCAGGCCGGAGTTTACGCCTCGCGCGCTGCTCAAGCGGTTCAAGATCGAGGTCTTGTGTACCACTGATGCGGCGACTGATCAGCTTGAAGATCATCGGCGGCTGCATGATGAAGGCATAACCCTCGTCCGTCCGACTTTCCGCCCCGATGCGGTAGTCAATCTCAACACCGTCGGCTGGCGCGCAAACATCGACACCCTGAGCGAGGTGTCGGGCGTCGAGGTGCGCGGCTACCGGGCGTTTATCGAGGCGCTGGAAGCGCGCCGCGCCTTCTTCAAGCAGCAGGGCGCAACCGCGACGGATCATGCGGCGGTGACGGCGCATACCGAGCGTTTGACGGAGCGCGAGGCGGAGACGATCTTCGAGCGAGCGCTGCGCGAGCAGGCGACGGATGCCGACACCGCGCGCTTTACCGCCCATATGCTCATGGAAATGGCGCGGATGAGCGTCGAGGATGGGCTGGTGATGCAGCTTCATGTCGGCAGCGTGCGCAACCACAACGACATCATCTTCCAGCGCTTTGGCCTCGATAAAGGCGCGGACATGCCGACCACGACTCACTGGACGCACGGCCTGCGCGCGCTGCTCAACGCCTACGGCAACGATCGGCGCTTGCAACTGATCCTGTTCACGCTCGACGAGAGCACCTACAGCCGCGAGCTGGCACCGCTGGCCGGACATTATCCCGCGCTGCTGCTCGGCCCGCCGTGGTGGTTCTTCGATAGCATCAACGGTATGCGACGCTACCTGGATCTGGTGATCGAAACGGCGGGCCTGTATAACACCGCTGGCTTCAACGACGATACCCGCGCCTTCGCCTCGATTCCGGCCCGCCATGATGTGTGGCGACGGGTGACGTGCAACTGGACCGCCGGGCTGGCGGCGCAGGGCCTTGTGTCCGAAGACGATGCCCATGAGATGGCGCATGATTTCGCCTATCGCCTGGCGAAGCGAGCGTACCGGCTCGAAGAGGCAGGGACAAAGGACCGCGCGGCTGGCGGATAAAAGAACAAACGGAGAACCAAGAACTAAGAGCCGGGGTCGTCAAGTGGGGGCGGGCACCCTCTGGGCACGGGGTGAGGGTCCGAACTCGAAACCTGGAACTCGAAACTTGGAACTCCGATTTGAGGATGAGAGCAGTATGTCAAGCATCATAACCGAGCTATTCAGCCTGGAAGGCCAGGTAGCGATCGTGACGGGCGGCACCGGAGTGCTTGGCGGCGCGATGGCGCACGGGCTGGCGCGGGTGGGCGCACGAGTCGGCATCCTGGGTCGTCGCAGGGAGCGCGCCGAGGCTGTCGTCGCGGAGATCGAAGGCGCGGGCGGGCAGGCGGTGGCGCTGGCGGCGGATGTGCTGCAACATGCGCAGCTTGAGACGGCGCGCGATACGGTGCTGGAGCGCTGGGGCCGGGTTGACATCCTGGTGAACGCGGCGGGCGGCAACGTGCCAGCGGCAACGCTCAGCGCCGATCGCCGCTTCTGGGACCTGCCAAGGGAAGCCTTCGCCGAGGTCTTTGAGCTTAATCTCCTGGGCACGCTGCTGCCGAGCCAGGTCTTTGGCGC
>DASUTC010000141.1 GCA_036374795.1 Herpetosiphonaceae bacterium | reverse complement strand
AGGCCGAGCTCGATGAGCTGCGCACGCTGGGTCCGCTGGCGGCGCTCGCCGTCGACTGTAACGCGGCAGCGCTGCGGGCTAGCACCGAGTGGCTGCACGAGGCGGGATTGACGCAGCCCGATCCCGTCGCGATGGCGGTCGCGCTCGATCCCTCGATCTGCACGATCCGCGAGCGCTGCTATGTGGCCGTCGAGACGCAGAGCGAGCTGACACGCGGCATGACCGTCGTCGATCGCTGGCGTGTCCTACACGAGACGCCGAATATTGACGTCTGCTATGCGATTGATCCGATGCGTTGGAAACGCCTGTTGTGGCAGTTGCTTCGTGACAGATAGCGAGGCCAGGACAACATCCTGTTTGAGCGATCCTGGAGCTGCCAATCGATGCGCTAGCGCGTCCGCATGAACTGCTGGTAGTCGACCATCAGGCAGCGGCTTTGCACCACCTTGATCCCGGCGCGCGCCAGCGTCTCCGCGACGCGATCATCGCGAATCCCCGACTGAAACCAGACCGCTGTCGGTCGCTTGGCGAGCAGATCGTCGACATGCTGCGGGAGATCTTCGGAGCGGCGAAAGACATCGACAAGGTCGACCGGGCCGGGAATAGCTGCCAGCGCGCGGTAGACCGGGCGATTCAGCATCTCAGGAACCTGGGGCTCATACACCGGAACGGGAACGATCTCCAGCCCGGCGGCAGCGAGCGCGGCGGGAACGTAAAACGCGGGCATCTGGGGATGGCGCTCGGAGCGCATGCCCAGCACGGCAACCCGCTGCACGGACGCCAGCAGGTCCCGAATCTCATCCCAGGTCGTCAGCACGTTTGCGCGCCACTGCTCCATCATCTGCTCCCATATGCGGCTTCTCGATCCTCCGCCGCAGGTGATGCTCCACGGAGCGGCAGGCTCACGATGAAGGTGCTCCCGGCGCTCTCGCCGCTCTCCACGTCGATCGTCCCACCATGCAGGCCGACAATCTCCTTAACCACATAGAGTCCGATGCCCATCCCGCTGATATACTGACGATCCGCGTTGCTGGCCCGGTAGAAGCGCTGAAACAGGCGCGGCTGCTCCTGCTTCGGAATCCCAATCCCGCGATCCGTCACCAGCAGACGGGCATGATTCCCATGCTGCTCGACCCGCACCGTGATGGGGCCGCCGTGCGGGCTATATTTCAGCGCGTTGCTGAGCAAGTTCTGGATAACCTGCTCCAGGCGCACTTCGTCGCCGTCCACTATCAGCGAGCCGCTCGGCGTCAGACAGTCGACGTTATGGTTGACGAAGGTGGGCTCGCTCTCCTCCACCACGCGCCGCACCAGCGCGCACAGGTCCAACGGCGCGCACTCGATACTGAGCCGTCCCATTTCGATGCGTGATACATCCAGCAGCCCCAGGATCATCTTGTTGAGCCGCCTGGCCTGCTCGACAATCACGCCAATGGCCTTCGCGCCCGAGGCGGGAATCGTTCCCTCACGGGCCACCCGGCGCTGGAGCAACTGCGCGTTGCCGAGCAGCGAGGTCAGCGGTGTCTTTAACTCATGGGCGGCGATCGAGAGAAATTGATCCCGTACCTGAATCGCATCCTGCGCGGCCTGATAGAGCCGGGCGTTCTCAATCGCATCCGCCGCCATGCGCGCGTACAGGTCCATCAGGCGGGTTTCCCGCTCCGAGGGTCGGTGCGGCTGGCGAAAATGCACGGAGAGCACGCCGGTGATGGTGCCGTCGCGGCTGACGAGCGGCGTGCTATGCACGGCGCGGAAGCCCGCCTGGCGCGCTCCCGCACGGTAGGGCGCGAAGATCGGATCGGTTTCCACATCCTCGACGACCACCCGGCGGCGCTCGGCGTAGCAGGTGCCGCAGGCACCGCCGCCAACCGGGACCCACGCCACCTCCTTCAGGAAGGCGTCGTCGAAGCCACGGCTGGTTTGCAGCGTGAGTCCCTCGCCCTCCGAGTCGCACAGCGACAGCAGACCGAGGTCCGTCTCCTGGACCAGAAGCGCCGCCTGGAGCACCTCATGGAGCACCGCTTCAATATCGAGCGTGGAGGTAAGGTTCGCGCTCAGCTCATGCAGGCGGCGCAGATCCGCAACCTGCACTTCCAGGTCGCTTTTCACCATGCGCAGCGCGGCCTCGACGACCTTTCGCTCGGCAATCTCGACTTCGAGAGACTGGGCCTTCTGTTGGAGCTGGCTGATGACGCGCAGGCGCTCGTCGGCAGTGGCGAGTGCGGTATAGCTTTCGGCGGGAATGACGCGGCCATGCGCGGCGCAGACCTCTTTCAACGGCTGCGCGAGGGCATCGCCGCCAAAGCCGTGGATGGGATAGGCACAGCAGAGCACAAAGGCATGCCTGGTGTGCAGATCATTCCAGAAGGCTTCCAGGCGCAGAGCAGCGTCATGCTGGCCCTCGGCCCACAGGAGCGCGACCATTTCCCCGAAGATCCACACCTGTCGTCGACGCTCGGCTGCCCGTGCAACGATCTGCTCAACGATCGCGGCGAAGCGACTCGGCTCTGGAGATCCATCAACCATGAACGTCGCAAGCGTCTCGGCGGCGTCCAAGGTGAGATACTGCCCGGACTCGCGTGCAGCGACGAGATCCAGCCCGGCGAGCTGCAAGCGCTCGTCAAGCCCGGCGCGGTGTTCGGGCGTGGCAATCACGATACAGGGATCACCTGCGGCCAGGCCCGTACCAATGAATTCACTGAGGGCCTGGATCAGGAAGGTATCGGCCTCGTAGAGCTGGACGACATGCTCCGACTCTCGCAGCGGATGCCAGTCGGCCTGCGGCGCTAGATCACGCGCCGTGCGGTGGCTGGTGATCGAGTACGGGATCTCGCGAGCGGATGTATTCGGCGTTGGTGTGTTCAACAGTATCTCCAGGGTGATCCGTGAGGAGGCACAGCATCACATTGTCACAGCGTCCACGGCCCCTATCTCCCCGAGTGCCGCATTCTGTTGTTGACACATGTCTACGTGTCCATCCCGTCAGGCCATGCGGCCAGGTACAATTCATCACATTGTTGGACGTGCAGCATACCAGACCGCCAGGTCATCAATATCAGATAATTCGATCCTCATAAATATTCTACGATGCTTTTAGCTAAAAGCAAGCACGCAGAGCACGCGAGGATCAGCCCGCCCGGTGTGAGCCGGTTGAGCGGGATAGGAGTTGGAGGGCGTCTCCAGCAGCGGCCACGCTTCCCCGCAACATCTGGCCGATCAAGTGGTGTATAGCAAAAAGCGCGCCATGACAGCGGCAGGCGTGCCACGACCGCCAAGCACAGCCGGATCGGTCTGCTGCTTGTATAGCAAAAAGCGCGCCATGACAGCGGCAGGCGTGGGAGGCCCCGGCCTGGCCGTTGGCCGCGTGGGACCGTCGAGCGGCGGTATTAGCCGCCGGGACAAACGTGCCCGCCAGCGAACGAGCAACACGAAACGAGCGACCATCAGCCGTCCAGGGCAGCCTGTGGACGTTTCCCGGCGGAAAAACCATGCTGGACGTGCATTCATTGAGATATACTGCATTGATACAGGTACGTTTTACATGGGGGTACAGCATGGCCTCGCCAGTCGTAATCGCCGTCACCAAAGTGCGATGTCTGATCGAAACCGATGAAGTAGGCTCCGACGAGCCCTACATCTTAGTTACCGGGATTAATCTCAAGACTCCGATCCCCAATGTCGAGGTAACACGGTATGGACCCTGGGCTGATGTCGATGAGGCGGATCTGCTGGTGACACAGCCGATTCCAGCGGGATTCAATCCCGATTCGGTGCCGTTCATCATCTGGCGACGTCCATGCTGGGGCCTTAACGGAAAACCGGCGGCGATTAACCATCCGGACGATGTGATCTTTTTAGTGTCGCTGATGGAGCATGATGACGGCGATCCGTCGGCGGCGCAGATCCTGGTCAAGTCGGCGGCGGTCGCGAGCCTCGCGGCGTCGATGGGCATGAGCAGGGCCGATCGGGTCGCGAAGCTGATCAAGGACATCAATGGGGCGCTGAAGATTCCCACGGGCGCTCCCAACTTCGATGACCGGGTTGGCTCGACCCAGGAGCTTCGCCTCAGCCAGACCCTCTTGCAGGTTGAGGACGGGGTGAAAGCCAAGAATCTGGTCTTCACCGGAGATGGCGGCCAGTATCGCATCCGGTTCGAGGTCAGCAAAGGCTAGCGGCACGGCGCTGCGGACGCAGCGTATGGTCCAGAGCTAAAGGTGTTGCGATCATCGCGCAACACCTTTTTGCTTGTGGTATCCACGACCCAGGCGCGACCACGCGCTGACATTTGGCCTCCAGGCGCTCGCCGACCAGTGAGCGCCGGGTGTCAGGGAGTCGGCCCCCCAAGTGGTTGATGCGGAAGCGCCATCGTCGCCCGATCCGCGTGTCACCACCGGCCCGGTATAATGCTGTTATCTGGCAGCATCCTCCTCGTGGGATGCCTCACCCTGGAGTACAGCATGCTTCCGATGTGGAACGAACGGAGCGCTCACCAGCGCGCAAGCCGTGGACGCCACCATCCACGGTCGATCGGCCTCCTTGTGGCGCTCCTCAGCGTCGTTTGCGCCGCTGGCATCGTCCCCGTAGCACCATCGCGCGCCGCAGCCAGCGCGATCCCCTGTGGCAGCAGCGGCACCTGGACCCCCGGCGAGGTCAGCGTCTACTGGTTCGACGTGGAGCAGGGCGACAGCCAGCTTATCGTCGGCCCGACCGGCAAAACGCTGCTCATCGATCTGGGAGAGACAGCCTACAACACGACGGGCACCAACACCAAGGCCACGCGGATTGCGAGCACGATCCGCGCGATCTGCGGCACGGGCAGCAGCCCCGTCGCGCTCGATTACGTCATGGCCTCGCATCAGCATCTCGACCACATTGGCTACGCTGGTAATCCGAGCGACACGAGCAGCTACGGCAACGGCCTGTACCAACTGCTGACGCCCGGCGGCCTGGGCTTCACCGTCGCCACGCTGATCGATCGCGACGCGGGCACCTGGGCCGATACCAACGGCAACGGGCGCTGCGAGGTCGGCACCTCGACGACGCCCTCGAACGAGATCGCCTGGCACAACGCGGGGACCACCTCGCAAACTGCGCGGCGCTGGATCTGCTGGCTCTACGGCCCCGCGGGACAGCCCGATCGCGCGATCATCGCTGGGCATGTGCTGACGCTGACCAACAGCGCGCCCTGGCCCGCGCTCAACCTGGGGCCGGGCGTCACCGCGACGATCTTGAACGCCAACGGCAAAGACACCATGCAGGCCGACGGCGTGACGCCCGTCAGCGGCGATCATACCACCCAGGGCGGCAACGGCCCGCCGTCGGAGAACGACTATTCAATCGCGCTGCACATCGCCTACGGCAACTGGAACTACGCCACCGCAGGCGACAGCGACGGCGAGTACAACGTCAGCCAGCACGGCTACACCTACAATAATATCGAGGCGCTGCTCGCGCCGCGCTACGGCAACGTCGATACCATGCGCGCCAACCACCACGGCAGCGGCCACTCCTCCAGCGCCGACTATCTCACCACGCTGCGGCCTGAAACGGCGGTCTTCTCCTGCGGCAACAATTCCTACGGCCACCCGGATAACCGCGTGCTGGACGCGCTGCGCGGCCTGACGAACGAGCGCGGCACCGGCTCCGAAATCTACCTGACCAACAATCCCTGCGATACAGCGCAGGCCGACGGCTCCCGCACCAACTACAGCGGCACGCTCAACACCAACGGCGACCTCGTGCTGCGCACGACCGGCTCCGGCAGCGGCTACACGATGACCTACGACGCCGGGACGCGCACCTACACGGCCTACACCGGCACGACGCCGCCGCCGAGCGATCCGTCGCAGGTGGTGATCAACGAGTACCTGATGGCTCCCAAATCCACCAACGCGCCAGAGTGGATCGAGCTGTACAATCCGACGTCAGGCGCGATCGCTCTGAGCGGCCTGTACCTCGCCGATGTGGCAGGCGGCGGCGGCGCGCCCAGGCAGATCCCGGCGGGCACGACGATCCCGGCGCGCGGCTTCTACGTGATGGAGTTTGCGTCGGGCTTCTTGAACAACACCGGCAGCGAGGCGGTGCGCTTCTTGAAGCTGGCGAATGGCGTCGAGACGGTCTACGATCAGACGACGTACTCGCTCGGCAGCACGCAGTACGATAAGGTCTTTCACCGGATCGGGAATGGAGGAGCCTGGTGCAGCACGATCTCAAGCAACGTGACCAAGGGCACGAGCAACCCGGCTACGTGTCCGTGATCCGCCGGAGCTGGCTCTGGCTGGTTGCCGTCCTGGTGCTCGTGAGCGCGTTCGGCTTCCTGCTGACCAGCCGCACGATGCCTGCCGCCGCATCCGGCCCGATTGTGCTGATCAGCGGTCGTGACGATCATGGGCTGCTGGCCCAGGCGACAGTGGCCCTGGTGCGCGCGCCGGGAAGCGCCGAGGCCGTCGCGCAGATCGCCGATGCGACCGTCGTCCGCGTGCTTGACGAGCGCGGCGAGTGGCTGCGGGTGCAGACCATCGCCAGCCCGCAGCAGAGCGGCTGGATCAACGACTATCATCTGCGCGATCGGGCGCTCTGGACCGCGCACGGCGTGCAGGTCACGTTCGTCGATGCGCGCATGCACGACGAGCAGGTCGCGGTGGCGGTGCGTCCGATCGACAGCACGGCAGCGCCGACGTGGGTTGCCGCCAGCGAGCTGCGCGAGGTCGGCGCGCGGGATGAGCACGGACACAAGCACCATACGCCCTAAGGAGCGAAGGAGGATCGCATGACCAATCAGGAGAGCCAGGAGCATCAGGAGGCCACGGACGAGGCAGGGCTGGTCACGCTCCAGGTGCAGATCCGCCCGGAGCACATCCGGCGCCTGCGCGCCCTGGCCGCGCGTGAAGGCGCGACGCCGGAGGCGCTGGCGGCGTTGATGCTGGAAGAAGTGCTTGACGCGGCGGCAAAGAATCGGTGAGGTCGTCCGGGTCGCAGCACGGCTGTCAGAATCGGCTGCAGCACCATGCCCTGGCCGCCGTGGGCATTGGTTAGCACCAGATCCTCTGGGAGAGTGTGGGCGTTCGCCGGAACAAGCCCTGCTCTCCTGGGGGATCACCGTATGATACCCAGCGTCGCGCAGCGCCCGTCCGTTGCCGGATGGTCGCGCAATACCGCGATCCGCCCACGATCGAGCACATCGATCTGCTCGCTCCATGATGTCACCTGGATAACAGGCAGGGTCCGATCAAGATTCTGGATGACACTGCTCCAAGCTGCAAGCGCGGCGGTGCCTGCCCGCACTCCCCATCACGTCAAGGCCTGAGGAGAACCCATGAGCGATCTTCAGCACCGAATTGCAGACCTTTCACCCGAACGACGGAAGCTGCTCGAACTCTTATACCGCCAGCAGACCCGCGAGGATCAGGCTCGTATCCCACAGCTTCCACGCACCAGCGGTGTCAACAGCTTCCCGCTCTCGTTCGCGCAGCAGCGGCTGTGGTTTATCGATCAGCTCCAGCCGGGAAGCGCAACCTACAACCTGCTCTCGGCGCTGCGTCTCACGGGTCCGCTCGATGCGGCGGCGCTATCCCAGGCGCTCAACGTCGTTGTGCAGCGCCATGAAACCCTGCGCACGACCTTCATCCAGGGGGCGGCGGACGAGCAGCCGCTTCAGGTGGTTGCGCCGACGCTCACGCTGACGCTCCCGATCAGCGACCTTACCGGCGTCGAGCTTCGTGAGCGCGAGGCAGCGATCCAGCGCTGGATGCTGGACGAGGCGCGCCGCCCCTTCGATCTGGCATGCGGCCCGCTGCTGCGGGCGCGGCTGCTGCGCCTCGGAGCGCAGGATCATCGGCTGATCGTGGTGCTGCACCACATCATCGCCGATGGCTGGTCGCAGGGCGTGCTGGTGCGGGAGCTAACGTCGCTCTACGCGGCCTTCAGCCAGGGTCGGCCCTCACCGCTGGCTCCGCTCCCAATCCAGTATGCCGACTTCGCCGTCTGGCAGCGCCAGCGACTACGGGATAAGGCGCTGGCCGTACATCTAGACTACTGGAAGCGCCAGCTTGCCGATCTGCCCAAGCTGCTGCTGCCGACGGACTATCCGCGCACCGCGATCCAGACCATCACGGGGGCTCGTCAGATCCATCTGCTGCCGCCTTCGCTGATGGACGCGCTCAAGGCCCTGAGCCAGCGAGAAGGCGCGACCCTCTTTCAGACACTACTGACCGCGCTTCAGGTGTTGCTCCAGCGCTACACGGGCCAGAACGACATCGCGGTCGGATCGGCCATCGCCAGCCGGAATCGGGCCGAGGTCGAGCCGCTGATCGGCTTTTTCGTCAATACGCTGGTGCTGCGGGCGAATCTGGCCGGGAATCCCACGTTTCGCGATACGCTGCGGCAGGTGCGCGAGACGACGCTCGCCGCCTATGCGCATCAAGACCTACCGTTCGAGAAGCTGGTCGAGGTGCTTCAGCCAGAGCGCGATCTGAGCACCAGGCCGCTCACTCAGGTCTTTTTTGTGCTCCAAAACACGCCACGGCCCGCGCTCAGCGTTCCGCCGCTCACGATCGAGCTGATGGAAACCGAGCATGTCACCGCCGCGCAGGATCTCGCGCTGTCGATCGTGGAAACGCCCCAGGGCCTGCGGATACGGTCGCAATACAATGCCGACCTCTTCGCCGCCGAGACGATTACGCGCATAATGGGCCATTTCCACACGCTGCTGGCAGCGCTCGTCGCCAACCCCGACGAGCGGATCGCCGAGCTGCCGCTGCTGACCGAGGCCGAGCGCCAGCAGATGTTGATCGACTGGAACCGCTCCGAGGCGGAGTATCCGCGCGACGCCGCCGTGCATCAACTCTTTGAGGCGCAGGCCGCGCGCACGCCCCACACTCGCGCGATCGTCTTCGATGGGCAAGCGCTGAGCTACGCGGAGCTGAACACGCGGGCGAATCAGCTTGCGCACTATCTGCGGGCGCAGGGCGTCGGGCCGGATGTGCTCGTCGCGCTGTGTGTCGAGCGGAGTCTGGAGATGATCGTCGGCATGCTGGCGATCCTCAAGGCCGGCGGCGCGTACCTGCCGCTCGATCCCACCTATCCTGCCGAGCGGCTTCAGTACATGCTGTCGCACAGCCGCGCGCCGGTGCTCCTGACCCAGGCTGCGCTGGTCGAGCGCTTACCGGAGCATCAGGCGCGGGTCTTCCGCCTGGATGCCGATTGGCCGCTGCTGTCCGAGCAACCAACATCGAATCCGGCGCGCACGGCGCTGCCGGAGCACCTGGCCTACCTGATCTTCACCTCCGGCTCGACCGGCAAACCAAAGGGCGTGATGGTCACGCAGCGCGGCTTGATCAATCTGGTCTTCGGTCTGCGCGCCTACTTCGCCGATCCCGCCGTCCAAACGACCGGCCTGATCACCTCGATCAGCTTCGACATCTCGGTCAACCAGATCTTCCCGACGCTCTTTTTTGGCCGCACGCTGCACATCATCCCCGATGCGGTCAAGTTCGACAGCCGCGCCCTGCTGCGCTACCTGCACGAGCAGCAGGTGCATCTGCTCGACGCGGTGCCCTCCTACATGCAGACGGTGTTGAACGAGGTCGCGCCGGAGCAGCCGCCCAACGCGCTGCGCTACCTGCTGATCGGCGGCGAGAAGATCGAGCAGCGGCTCCTGCAATCCGTCTGCGGCCAGCTTGGGCCGCAGGTCCAGGTCGTCAACATCTATGGCCTGACCGAGATCAGCGACATCAATATTCTGGGTGTGCTGCGCGCCGACGATCTTGGCAAACCGGTTACGGTGGGCACGCCGTTGCAGAACAACCGGAT
>DASUTC010000140.1 GCA_036374795.1 Herpetosiphonaceae bacterium | reverse complement strand
TGACGGTGGAGTACGCCACGAGCGACGGCACCGCGACGGCGGGCAGCGATTACACGACCAGCACCGGCACGGTGACGTTCGATCCCGGCCAGACCAGCAAGACCATCAGCATTCCGCTGCTGGAGGACGGGCTGCTGGAAGGGAACGAGACGTTCACGGTGAGCCTGAGTAGTCCGAGCAATGCGGGACTGGGCACACCCGCTACGGCCACCGTGACGATCAACGCCAACGATACGATCACCTTCAGCGCCAGCACGTTGAGTGTAGGCGAGAACGCGGCGGCGGCGACGCTGACGGTGCGCTTGAACGCGGCGTCCGCGCAATCGGTGACGGTGGAGTACGCCACGGGCGACGGCACGGCGACGGCGGGCAGTGACTACACCACGAGCACCGGCACGGTGACGTTCGATCCCGGCCAGACCAGCAAGACCATCAGCATTCCGCTGCTGGAGGACGGGCTGCTGGAAGGGAACGAGACGTTCACGGTGAGCCTGAGTAGTCCGAGCAACGCCGGGCTGGGCACACCTGCCACAGCGACGGTGACGATCAACGCCAACGATACGATCACGTTTAGCGCCAGCACCTACAGCGTGGGCGAAAACGCGGCAGCGGCGGCGCTGACGGTGCGCTTGAACGCGGCGTCCGCACAGCCGGTGACGGTGGAGTACGCCACCAGCAACGGCACGGCGACGGCGGGCAGCGATTACACGACCAGCACCGGCACGGTGACGTTCGATCCCGGCCAGACCAGCAAGACCATCAGCATTCCGCTGCTGGAGGACGGGCTGCTGGAAGGGAACGAGACGTTCACGGTCAGCTTGAGTAGTCCGAACAACGCCGGGCTGGGCACACCTGCCACGGCCACAGTGACGATTAACGCTAACGATACCATTACGTTTAGCGCCAGCACCTACAGCGTGCAGGAGAGCGCTACCAGCGCGACGCTGACGGTGCGCTTGAACGCGGCGTCCGCGCAGCCGGTGACGGTGGAGTACGCCACCAGCAACGGCACGGCGACGGCGGGCAGCGATTACACGACCAGCACCGGCACGGTGACGTTCGATCCCGGCCAGACCAGCAAGACCATCAGCGTTCCGATCATCAACGATACCACTGATGAGCCGAACGAGACGGTGACGATTACGCTGAGTAATCCCGCCAATGCGGCGCTTGGTTCGCCTGGTGTCGCAACACTGACGATTGTTGATAACGATTAAGGAGGATACCTAGCTACCTGAACGCAGCGCAACCCCTCCTCATGTGAGGAGGGGTTGCACTTTAAGCTCCTAACTTCGTCTCACTGATCACATACACGGTTGCCTTGAAGGCCATGACCACTATTCCATGATCCTGCTCAATCCTCGAACTTGGGACGGCTGCGCGTGGCCTTCACCGCCGAGCGCTGGCGCTTGCGGGCCAGCCGTTCGAGCTGGCTGGTGCGGCTTGGGCGGGTTGCATGGCGCTCTTTGGGCACGATCGCCGCCTGGGCCAGCCGCCGCGCCAGCCGCTCCAGCGCCACCTGCCGATTAGCCGCCTGCGAGCGGCGCTCCGTGGCTGTCACGACGATGCCGCTGGCATGGTGGCGCAGCCGCACGCCCGTCGCTACGCGGTTGCGATGCTGCCCGCCGGGACCGCCCGCCGTGAAGAATTCCATCGCGCATTCCTGCTCTAACGCTTTGAGATCATCTGCCGAGTCGCTCATACGCTCCTCTCGACAAAGAACAAGGATCGACGTAGCCGCCGATCCTTCTTGCAGCTTTCGCGCCGCGATGCTAGTCGCCGCCGAAGAAGTTGCCTAAGTTGCCGATATTGCCCATGCCGCCCTGGCTGCCGCCGCTGCCGTTCGTGCGCGGCAGGTAGTTGGCAATCTTCTTCGCCAGGTTCATCGCGGGCATCGTCTGGAGCCACACGCGACCCGGACCGCGCAGGGTTGCCAGGAAGAGGCCCTCGCCGCCGAAGAGGATGTTGCGGAAGCCACGGATCATCTCGACATCGAACTGGACCGTCGGCTCAAGCATCGCGACGTGGCCGGTATCGACCTTCAACACCTGCCCGGCCTCCAGCGTGTACTCCACGATCTCGCCGTCAAGCTCGGCAAAGACGACGCCAGGCCCGGTCGCGCGCTGCATAACGAAGCCCTCGCCGCCGAAGAAGCCCGACCCCAGGTTGCGCCGGAAATGCATTTCGAGCGTGACGGTCTTTTCGGCGCACATGAACGCATCGCGCTGCATAATCATCGACTGGCCGGGGCCGAGGTGCAGCGGAATGATCTTGCCGGGAAACTCCGAGGCAAAGGCGACCAGCCCGCGACCGCCCTGCACCGTGTAGTCCACGATAAAGAGCGACTCGCCTGACAGCGCGCGCTTGACCATGCCGCCGAGCATGCCGCCAATCCCACCGCCGCCACCGCCCGCGTTGGTATTCATGATCACGTTGCCGCTCATCCAGGCCATGCCGCCCGTTTCCGAAAAGATCGTCTGGCCGGGCTCAAGCTGAATAATCGCGGCCTGCATCGTCGTGCCGACGATCTGATAGTCCATGCCGGTCTTGCCCTCGCCGCTGGCGATAACCTTGGGATCGGGCAGATCGAGGCGCTGACCGGCCTGGCTCTGGAAATCGCCATCGCCGCCGATAAACGTGGTCGGGCCGGTCGCAGCGGCGGGCTGGCTCGCGGCAACGCGCGTGCCGCAGCGAGAGCAAAAGTTCATGCCGGGTTGTAGGTCTGTACCACAGCTCGTGCATTGCATGAGGATCTACTCCTTACGAAGGGTTTACTTGGTGGACGCCACATACAGTACGCATGCTGGCGGTGGGTTGTTGCAGGTGGCTGGTAGGAGACTGGCTGCATAGGCGAGTATAGCACGTCGGCCCGTGCAAGAGAACCCCTGAGCCTTGACGCTGCGCTCCCTGGCTGCGCGTTCGCAGGCGCTACCCCGAAGCCTGCTCCCGACCGCGCCCTGTCGCATCCAACGTCTGGACGATCTGCGCCTGAACCGTTTCGGGATCGCCTTCGGCTGAGATCGTATGCAGCAAGCCCTGGCGGCGGTAGTAGTCGATCAGCGGCTCCGTCTCTTCCTCGTACACGCGCAGCCGCTCGACGATCACCTCCGGCTCGTCGTCGGGCCGGGTGACGAGTCTTCCTCCCAGGCGCAGGCATGCATCCACGCTGGCCGTGTCGTCGACATGCAGCGGGAACGGCTCGCCCAGGCCCTCGCACATGCGCCGACCACCCAGCCGCCGGATCGCCTCATCGTCGCTCAGGCTCAGCGAGATCACGGCGCTCAGCGAGCGGTCGAGCCGCTGCATCAAGCTATCCAGCGCCTCGGCCTGCGGAACCGTGCGCGGAAAGCCGTCGAGCAAAAAGCCCTGATCGGGCCGGAGTTGCAGCAGCCGCTCGGTGATCAGCGCGATCATCACGTCGTCGGGCAGCAGCGTGCCGCGCTGAAAGTATGAGTCGGCCAGCAGCCCCAGCGCCGTGCGCCTGGCGACCTCGTCGCGCAGCATTTGGCCCGTGGCGAGCACATACACCGGATAGCGCGACCTGAGCATCCGCGATTGGGTGGATTTGCCCGCTCCTGGCGCGCCCATCAAAATAATATGTAGCGGTTGTTCAGTTGTCATAACGCCACTCCTATTCAGGATTACGTCTTCTCCCCATGATACTCGATCTGCTTGCTCTGCGGTTGGTCGGGCTGCGCCGGATCTGGCCGGGTACGCTGCGCATCGTCTGGTCCCGGTCGGGCTTGGAGGAACCTCAGGTCTGCTCCCTGAAACCGCATCAGTACTATCCCAACTGCTGATCAATGGCTACGGCTAGCGCTTGTCGCGCCGCAACCAACCTATTAAAGTACGCCAATACCATCACTTGCCAGGGATTGCCGCATCGTTGATCATTCCAGGCCATGACGATCGAGGAGATGAATGAAAAAACTTCGGAAAGGCTGCACAGCCGTTGGCGCTATGCTATGCGTATTGCTCATGTGTCAGATCTTTGGCTCGTTAGCTGGATCGGCTGGATAGCGCCGCGCAGATGATGCTATAGGCGACCGAGCGGCAGAGCCGCTTAATTCCTGAAAGGATCGATGCGTGAACTTCGACGAGTACCAGGATTCGGCCAGGCGCACCTTGAGCGCGGCGCTGGATCGGCGCGAGCGGCTGGCGATGACCGCGCTGGGGCTGGTGGGCGAGGCGGGCGAGTGCAGCGAGGCGATCAAAAAGCATCTGTTTCACGGCCATCCGCTCGATCAGGCGGCGCTTGCCAAAGAGCTTGGCGATGTGCTGTGGTATGTCGCGATGCTGGCCGACGCCTGCGGCCTGGATCTCGAATCGATCGCCGCGCAAAATATCACCAAGCTCCGGGCGCGCTATCCTGAGGGCTTTTCTGCACAGGCCAGCATCGAGCGCGACGAGACGTAGCGCGCGACTTTTTACGACAGGCGATAGTATATAGAATGGCTGTCAAGCTACGAGGCATGCAATGGACGAACACCTGGCAGCTATTCTCGAAGCGCTCGATGGCGTTAAGCTGCTCCCCCGCCGTCCCGCTGAAACGAATGTCGTGTACGGCTATGTGCTGCCTGAGCAGCTCGCGGCCATAGTCGCGCGGGTCGCTGACGCGCTGAATCGCCGTGGCTACGAGGTGCATCGATGCATGTGGGCCGGTGAGGCGGTGCTGCTGGCACTCAACGGCACGGCGCATCCCCTGGCGCTGCGGATCACCTCATCCAGCGCTGAGCGCTACAACTTGTATGCGCTCTCTCGTCCGCAGCATGCGCAGGCACTTTGGCAGTGGGCCGAGGCAATGGCGCGCAGCCATGCGCGTCAACGACACGAGCCGGAGCGCTAAACGCGCTGCAAAAGCAGGCGCAGCGCAAGATCCAGCGCTGCGCCGAAGGATGCTGCTGCCGACTCAGCTTACCTGTGCCACCTTGGTCCCACAGTTAGGGCAGAAGGCGGCGTTGTTGGCAATCGCTTGCCCACAGGTAGGGCACGCATATGGCGTATTGCCAACCGCTGGCTGTCCGCCTGTTGGTCCGGCCCATTGGCTGCCGGTCGGCTGCTGGCCGATCTGTCCGCTGGTGGAGCCAGCCCAATCGCCGCCGACCGAGCTTGAGTTGGGCAGGCCGCTGCCTGAGATGTCGGTGCTCTCCGGTAGATCGTAGCTGCGCCCGGTGAAGCGCGGAGCCTCGGACGTGCCGGTCTGCGGTGTGCTGGTTTCGCTCATGATCGGCACGCTCTGCGAGGGCGACGTAGGCGCTGTCTGCGGCTGTGATGCGTGCCATGCCTCGAACGTTTCGCCCTGCGCCTCGTTCAGCTCGGTTTCCTTAAGGGTCTGCTGCTCCCGCAGTTGAGCGATGATCTGGGCCAGGCTGGCGATCTCCGGCGCGGTGATCGCTCCCTGCTGATACAGCTCAAGCGCGCGCTCGCCCAACTGCCGCGTGTTGGTATCGATCTGACTCTTGATATTGTTGATCTCACCGCTGATCCGGCTGGTGCGCTGGAACTTATCGGCCTCGAACTTGGCGCGATCGACGCCCGCCGTCAGGGTTTTGCTGATCGAATCCAAAAACCCCATCGCATACCTCCTTGACAACCTGTTACTCTAGTATAGTTCGACGGTCAAATTGCATCAGCGGTTGCACCAGGCGGGCACAGCCGAGCGAGTGGCCGCTGTGGCGTGCGTTATGGATGTGCATTGCAAGCCGCATCTGCAACCTTTATACCGCCACTTGGATATGGAGATTGAGAGATTAGAGCTTCTGCTGCCAGCCCGCGTCCTGCTCGCGGAGGAGCGCCGCCCGCACCGCCGCCCCCACGATCTCGACCAGCTCCGTTACCTCGGCGGCGCTGAGCGGCGGGCCGCCAAGCCGTCGCTGCTCGGCCTGTGCCACCACGGATGGACAATTCGGCTGTCGACGCGCCCACGCAGCGCCAGCCAACTTCGAGCCGAACGTGCCGGTCACGGCGTAGCGCCAACCACGGCAGGCATTGAGCACGCTATTGGCGGATGCGGACTCATGGCGACGATGCCACGCCAGCGAATCGCCGATCGCTTCCAGGCACCAGCGCCGGGGTATCGGCGCAAAGACCTTGGCAGGCTGCGGCCCCAGCAGGCTGCGCCCGAGCTCGTGGCCCATAGCAATATCGAGCAGAAACCAATGGCTCGACTCTTCGGCGGGATCGAGCACAAGATGATCGTCCTCGCCCGCGCCCGTATTCAGGTTGAGATCGAACCGAGGGTGGCGCGCAGCGGGATCGATCGCGGGCCGCGCGTAGATTACCAGCTCCAGTCGGCGGGCCGGACACGGCAGGACACGGTGTGTCAGGCTAGCGGCAATCTCTCTGCACATCTGCTTGTCGAGCAGCGTCGTCAACACTGCCTGCACGTCGAGGTCGCTGATCCCCGGCTCGTAATCGCCGTATGCAGCCGAGCCGAAAAGGTAGACGCCGAGCAGCCGTTGACCCAGGCGCTGCTGAAGGATCGCGACGACGCGATCCAGGTACGCGCTTTCTGCGGCAGGCAGCGCGCCGGGCCTACCGGCGGCACCTTCGACCGCATGCTGCGTCTCGTCACGCGCCTCCTGGCTGTGATCATGATCTTGCAAGCTTGCCTCTGATTTGTTCCAAGTTTCAGGTTTCAAGTTTCAGGTTTCAAGTTTCAAGTTTCGAGTTCTGCCGCTACAGTATGCTCCGCAGGATCATGCTGACCGTTTCATCTATCGTCAGTGCGCTGTTGTCGATGATGCGCCAGCCCATCTCGACAAACGGCTGTTCGGCAAGCTCTTGCCGAAGCGTCCGAATAGGCTCGGCCAATGCCTGCGTGTCAAATCGTTTGTTGGTGCGCTGAGCATTTCGCGCGAGCGCAACCTCGACGCTGGGCAGCAGCACAATCTTATGCAGGTTGCCTCCTGGGAGCTGCTCGACAAAGATCGTGTGAGCTTCGGCAGGAAAGATAAGATCGTCGATCGCTACGGCAAAATTCGCTGTGTGGTACAGCAGCGCCGTCTGGACCACCGCCTGCCGTGCGAGGTGAAACTGTCGACCTGTCTCGTCTGTCCAGTGTGGCAGGGGATGCGCGATGCCGGATACAACCCACTCGCGCAGATCGTCGAGCGGAATGTGGATGCCGAACGGAAAGCGCTGCATCAGAGCAGCGGCAATCGTGGTCTTGCCTGCGCCGGGCGGCCCTGATAGCAGAAAGATCGGTGCGGGAGCTCGTGTGCTGGTGGCGGCTGCTTGCATATCTGCCATTCCGTGCTTTGAATCGAGCGAGCGATGACGATGGTATCATACATCGTCCCGTTGAATGGTGGCATATAATATGATGGTTCTCAGCATCCTATAAGAAGATTGTGCATCTTGACACAATCTTGGAGGTGGATATAATGACATCTGGCAACGAAGCCGCCTCGTCGTGAGGCGGCTAATGCCTGTCTTAAGCGGAGCATACGCGATGCAATCGTTGACCCCGTGGCTACCGATTTTGATCCTCTTTGTGCTGACCACCGTTCTAGCCTTTGTGGTGATCGGCATGTCGTACCTGCTTGGCCCGAAGCGCGGCTCGCTGCGCAAGCTGATGCCCTACGAGTCGGGGATGAACCCGATCGGCTCGGCGATGCGCCGAATGCCGGTGCGCTTCTATCTGGTCGCGATGATCTTTATTCTGTTCGACATCGAAATCATCTTTATGTTGCCGTATGCGCTGATCTACCGGAATCTGGGAGTTTTTGGGCTGGTCGAGATGGGCATTTTTGTGATTATTCTGCTGGCAGGGTATTTGTATGCTCTCAAGAAGGGAGCTTTCCGATGGGATTAGAAGAAAAAGCCGGAAATCTTGGCGTGATCACGACCACACTTGAGTCGGCGGTCAACTGGGGCCGCACCAACGCGATGTGGCCGATGCTCTTCGGCCTGGCGTGCTGCGCGATCGAGATGATGGCGGCGCAGGCCAGCGACTACGATCTATCGCGCTTCGGTATGGAGATCAACCGCGCCTCGCCGCGGCAGGCGGACCTGATGATCGTCGCGGGTCGCGTGTCGCGCAAGATGGGGCCGGTGGTGCGGCAGCTCTACGATCAGATGTCCGATCCCAAGTGGGTGATCGCGATGGGCGACTGTGCATCGTGCGGCGGCGTGTACAACAACTACGCGATCGTGCAGGGCGTCGACGAGATCGTGCCGGTGGATGTGTACGTGGCAGGCTGCCCGCCACGCCCTGAGGCGCTGATCCACGGCATCATGTTCTTGCACGAGAAGGTCAAGCGCGAAAAGCTGGCACCGCGCGCCAGCGATGAAGCGCTGCGGCTGGACGCGGTCGGGCGGCAGGTGGCGACAACCGGGAGCCGGAGCTAGCTATGACGCTTGATAACGCAACCGTTCGCCAGCGGGTCGTGGAGCGCTTCGGCGCGGCGGTGCTTGAGGCCAGCGAGTATCGCGGCGATCTGGCGCTGCGGCTCCGCCCCGATGCGCTGCCTCAGGTCGCCGCGTTCCTGCGCGACGATCCCGATCTGCAATACATCTTTCTGGCAAGCATCACCGGCGTAGACTACCTGGGCCGCGAGCCGCGCTTCGAGGTCGTTTATCATCTGCGCAGCTTTGTCAACATGCATCTGGTGGTGCTCAAAGTAGGCGCCGACGAAGAGCGCCCGCACGTGCCAAGCCTGGTCCCCTTGTGGCCGACGGCAACCTTTCAGGAGCGTGAAGCCTATGATATGTTCGGGATCGTCTTCGACGGCCACCCCGACTTGCAGCGCATCCTGATGCCGGAGGATTGGGACGGATACCCGCAGCGCAAAGATCAGCCGCTGGTCTATGAGGAAGTGGCGTTTACGTTCAACCACGACGCCGTTGATGCGCAGAAACCATACGCAAGAGAATAGATGTCATGGTTGAGTGGCCGGGGATCGGGAGCCGTGTGATCTTCCGCCTCTGCCGCTCGAACCCGGACCCCTGGAGTAATTATGGCTGTTGCTGAACCTACTATCGCGCAGCGGCGTGCCGCTATCAACAACAGCGGCACCAGTGGCAGCGACCGAGCGCGGAACTTCCCGACATCAGCGCAGATCGCTCAGGCAGCCCGTGAGATCTCCGTGCCGTCGCCGCGCCAGGTGATCGCCGCGAACGCCAATCGTCCCAAGGATCAGGCGTCGGATGAGTCGATGGTGCTGAACATGGGGCCGCAGCATCCCTCGACGCACGGCGTGCTGCGCCTGGTCGTCGAGCTTTCGGGCGAGGACGTGCTGCAACTGGCGCCGGATGTCGGATTTTTGCATACCGGCATCGAAAAGAACATGGAGGCCAAGACCTACCAAAAGGCCCTCGTGATGACGGACCGGACGGATTATCTTGGCCCGATGATCAACAACATGGTCTACTCGCTGGCCGTCGAGAAGCTGCTCGATTGCGAGATCCCGCCGCGCGCGCAGGTTGGCCGGGTGCTGCTCAACGAGCTGGAGCGCATGAACAGCTACCTCGTCTGGCTGGGCACTCACGCGCTCGACCTTGCGGCGATGAGCGTCTTCTTGTACTGCTTCCGCGAGCGCGAGATGATCCTCGACATCAAGGAACTGGTGTCGGGCGCGCGCATGATGACCAGCTTTATTCGTCCCGGCGGCCTGGCCTGGGACTTTCCCAAAGAGTTCAAGCCGACGGTCCAGCGCTTCCTCGATATTTTCCCTGGCCGGATCGACGAGTACGAGGCGCTGCTGACCGATAACCCGATCTGGAAAGATCGCACGGTCGGAGTCGGCAGGCTGAGCGCGGTGGATGCGCTGGCGCTGGGCGTGACGGGCGCGAACCTGCGCGCCACGGGCGTGCCCTACGACATGCGCAAGATGTTTCCGTACTCCGGCTACGAGAACTACGACTTCAAGCTGATCACCGGCACCGAGGGCGATACCTACGAGCGCTATCTGGTGCGCATCGCCGAGATGCGCGAGTCGGTCAAGATTGCCCAGCAGGCGCTCGACAACCTGCCGGACGGCCCGTACGCCACCAGCGACCGCAAGATCTGGCCGCCGCCGAAGGAAGAGATCACCTACTCGATGGAGTCGCTGATCCACCACTTCAAGCTGTGGACCGAGGGCTTCAAGCCGCCGAAGGGCGACGCCTATGTCGCGGTCGAGTCTGGGCGCGGCGAGCTGGGCTGCTACATCGTCAGCGACGGCTCGAACAAGCCCTGGCGGGTACACTTCCGCGCGCCGTCGTTCATCAACTTGCAGGCGCTGCCGCACATGGCGCAGGGCAAGCTCATCGCCGATCTGGTGGCGATGATCGCCAGTCTCGACCCGGTGCTGGGCGAAGTCGATCGGTAGAAGCAGGCCCTCACCCCGCTTCGCTTCACTCAGCACCCCTCTCCTATCGCGATGGGAGAGGGGCCGGGGGTGAGGGCCAAAAAGAGGTTTACGTGTTAGCAGATACATACGCCAGCGAGATCGCCGCGATCCTGTCGCGCTACCCGATCAAGAAGTCAGCGGTGCTGCCGCTGTGCTACATTGCGCAGGACGAGTACGGCTATCTCAACATCGATCATATTCAGGAGGTCGCCGATATTCTGGATATGCCTTACACCGATGTGTACGAGGTGGCGACCTTCTACTCGCTGATCTACGATCAGCCGGTCGGCAAGTGGGTGTTGCAGGTCTGCGACGATAATCCGTGCTGCTTCACCGGAGCCGAGGAGCTGGTGGCCGATCTTGAGCAGCGGCTCGGCATCCAGGCGGGCGAAACCACGCCCGACGGCCTGTTTACGCTGCAACGGGTTAAGTGCATCGGCGCGTGCCACCGCGCGCCCGTGATGCAGGCTAACCTTGAGTTCCTGTACGATGTCACGCCGGATCAGGTGCCGGGAATGCTCGAAGATCTGGCGCAGAAAGTGCAGCGCGGCGAGACGCTGAGCGTCTCTGGCCGGTTCGCGGAGAAGTAAGGGAGAGCGTTTGGTATGGAGACGATTCGTTACGAAAACGGCTATCCCGGCGGTCCCGCAAATGGCTACGGCTCGGAGTTTCCGAATCCGTTTCTCACGGAGCATATCGTGCTGCGCAACCGCGATTATCCCGACATCGGGCAGATCGACGAGTATATGCGGCGCGGCGGCTACGAGGTGGCGCGCAAGGCGCTCACGACGATGCAGCCGAGCGCGATCATCGACGAGGTGAAGAAGTCGGGGCTGCGCGGGCGCGGCGGCGCGGGCTTTCCCACGGGCGTCAAGTGGGGCTTTATCCCCAAAGACATCACGCCCAAGTACCTCGTCTGCAACGCCGACGAGTCGGAGCCGGGTACCTTCAACAATCACGAGGTGATCGACTTCAACCCGCACCAGATGATCGAGGGCATGATCATGTCCGGGTTTGCCGTCGGCGCGACCACCGGCTATATCTACATTCGCGGCGAGTATGCCTACGGCGCGCGCAACCTGGAGCGGGCGATCCGCGAAGCCTACGACAAGGGCTTTCTCGGCCAAAAGCTCTGGGGCACCGACTTCGACTTCGATCTCTACGTGCATCGCGGCGCGGGCGCGTACATCTGCGGCGAGGAAACCGCGCTGCTCGAATCGCTTGAGGGCAAGATCGGACAGCCGCGCCTCAAGCCGCCCTTCCCGGCAGTTGCGGGCCTGTACGCCAAGCCTACAGTCGTGAACAACGTCGAGACGCTGGCGAACGTGCCGATGATCATCGAGCGCGGCGCGGACTGGTTCCGCTCCTACGGCACGGAGAAGTCGCCCGGCACCAAAGCGATCTCGATCAGCGGTCACGTCAAGCGGCCTGGCAACTTCGAGATCCCGCTGGGCATCACGATGCGCCAGTTCATCTACGAGCTGGCGGATGGTATCCGCGACGGCCACGAGCTGAAGTTTCTGATCCCCGGCGGCGCGTCGGCCAACTGGCTGATCAACACGCCGGAGCATCTGGACCTGCCGCTGACCTGGGACGATCTCGCGGCCAAGGGCACGATGCTCGGATCAGGGGCAGTGGTGGTGCTCGACGACTCGACCTGCGTTGTGGCGGCCTCGATGAAAGTCGACGAGTTCTTCAAGCACGAGTCGTGCGGCAAGTGTACGCCCTGCCGCGAAGGAACGCACTTCCTGGTCAAGGTCTGGGAGCGCATCGAGCACGGCAAAGGCCGCGCCAGCGATATTCCGCTGCTCAACGACCTGGGCAAGGAGATGCTCGGCAAGTGCTTCTGTCCGCTGGGCGAGTCGGCGGTTTCTCCGGTCGCCTCGGCGCTCAAGTACTTCGCCGACGAGATCCGCCAGCATATCGAACTTGGCCGCTGTCCGCTGGGCGCGAGTCACCCGATGCCGCATGTCGCTGCGGCTGAGGGAAGCGCGTACACCGGCGCGGCGATGCCACCCGCGCGCTAATCGATTTTCAGGCGGCGGCGCTCTGCGGGGCGCTCCCGCGATAGAATTGACACTATGCCAGATATTAAACTGACCATCGATGGAGTAGAAGTGACGGTGCCGCAGGGCACAGGGGTTGTCGAGGCCGCGCTCGAAGTGGGCATCGAGATCCCGGTGTTTTGCCATCACCCGAAGCTTCCGCCGGTCGGCATGTGCCGCATGTGCCTCGTCGAGGTGGGCACGCCCAAGATGGACCCGGCGACCAAGCAGCCGGTGCTGGACGGGGAGAGCAAGCCGGTGATCGCGATGATGCCGCGCTTGCAGACGGCCTGCACCACGCCCGTCTCGAACGGGATGGTCGTCAAGACCAACACGGCGGAGGTCGAGTTTGCCCGCAAAGGCGTGCTCGAAATGCTGCTCACGTCGCATCCGCTCGACTGTCCCGTGTGTATCAAGGGCGGCGAGTGCCCGCTGCAAAACCTGACGATGGGCTACGGCCCTGCCGTCACGCGCTTCGACTACAGCGACAAGGTTCACTTCGAGAAGCCGGTGCCGCTCGGCCCGCTGATCGACCTGGACCGCGAGCGCTGCATTCTGTGCTCGCGCTGCGTGCGCTTCGAGGATGAGATCGCGGGCGATAGCGTGCTGGGCTTTGCCAACCGTGGCCGGGCCTGGATGATCCAGTCCAGGTCGAATCCGCCGTTCAACTCGAAGTTTTCGGGCAACACCGTCGATATTTGTCCGGTCGGCGCGCTGATGAGCCACGAGTTCCGCTTTGCTGGCCGCGTCTGGGAAGTCAAGCCGGTGCCGAGCATCTGCCCGCACTGCCCGGTTGGCTGCAACATCACGCTCGATATGCGCTACCGCGACATCAAGCGCGTGCAGCCGCGCGCCAACGAGTGGGTCAACGAGATCTGGATCTGCGACCGTGGCCGCTACGGGCATCACTTCGCGGATAGTCCCAAGCGCCTGACCAGGCCGCTGGTGCGGCACGACGGCGGCCTGATCGAGACGAGCTGGCAGGAGGCGCTGGAGGAGATCGCGCAGCGGCTCTATGGCATCGTCGAAGGCTATGGCGGCGATGTGATCGCCGGTCTTGCGGGCGGGCGGCTGGCGAACGAGGATCTGTACCTGTTCCAGAAGCTCTTCCGCGAGGTCTTACAGTCGCCGCACATCGACTGTCGCAACGGCACGCGCGACGAGCCTGAGCACGACGATCTGGGCTATGCCTTCGGCGTTGCCAGCGGCACCGACCTGGGCAAGCTCGGCAAAGGCACCACGGTGCTGGTCGTCGGCGCCGATCCCGAAGAAGAAGCGCCGGTCTATCTGCTGCGGCTGCGCGGCATCAGGCGCCGGGGCGGCGAGCTGATCGTGGCGAATGGCCGCCCGACCAAGCTGGATGCTGCGGCGTCGAGCACGGTGCGCTACAGCTACGGCAGCGAGACGCAGTTTGTGCTCGGCGTGCTGTCGGCGATCCTCGAAGGCGGCCTTGAGCAGCGCGAGTTTATCGCCAGCCGCACCAAGAACCTCGACACGCTGCGTACCGCGCTCCAGCCGTTCAGCGTCGCCAAGGTGGCGGAGCAGACCGGCATCGCCGCCGATGTGCTGCAAGCGGTCGCCAGGAGCGTGGCCGGAGCCGAAAACCTGATCATCGTCTATGGCCGCGAGGCGTTCGCCGCCGGGACGCCGCTGCTTCAGGCGCTCGGCAACATCGCCCTGCTGACGGGGCATGTGGGGCGGGCCGGCAACGGCGTGCTGCCGATCCTGCGCTACAACAATAGCCGTGGCGCGCTCGACATGGGCGTCCGACCGAGCAAGGGGCCGGGCTATACCGCCGTCTCCAAGAGCGGCATGACCGCGCGGCAGATGTTGCAGGCGGCGGCTAATCGCAAGCTGCGCGCGATGTACATCGCCGGTCTTGATCCGGTGGGGGCCAATCCTGGGGCCGAGGCGGCGCTGAACAAGGTCGATCTGGTGATCGTGCAGGATCTATTCATGACGCCGACCGCGCAGCTAGCGGACTTCGTGCTGCCTGCGGCGGCGTTCGCCGAGCGCGACGGCACGTACACCAGCGCCGAGCGGCGCGTGCAGCGCTTCCGCGCGGCGCGCAACAGCCTGGGCGAGAGCCGTCCCGACTGGCAGATCATCGGCGCGCTTGGCCGCACGCTGGCGAATATGATGCCCGTGGCGGAGACGGCGACCGTCGCTGTCGGCGCAGGCAGGGGCCAGACCAGCAAGAAGAAGGCGCGCACGGCGCAGATGTCGACGCAAAGCCCGTGGGTCTATCGCTCCATCGACGACGTGAATGCCGAGATCGTGGAGCGCGTGGCGATCTACAAGGGCGCGAGCTACGCCAGGCTCAAATCGAGCGGCGGCGTGTGGGGCCGTCAGGCGGTGGCCGATCCGGTCTTCTACGACGGCACGAGCTACGAGAATACCGAGGGCTTCGGCGTGCAGTGGCCGACGCTGGCGGAGCAGCCGAATGTCGCGTTCGATCTGGTCTTCTCGCAGCCGGGCGCGCTGGCGCGACAGGACGGCCAGATGCTGCTGGTCGCCGCGCCGCGCCTGTACGACGGCGGCACGCTGATGCAGAACGCCGAGGGCCTGAGCTTCTGGGTGCCGCGTCCGTATGTCGGGATTGCGCGGGCGGATGCCGCGCGGCTGCGCATCAGCTCAGGCGACCGGGTGCGGCTGACCTCGGCGCTTGGCGCGCTGGAGCTGGATGCAAAGGTCGATGGCGAAGTCGGCGAGGGAACACTGCTCGTGCCCGATCTGGCGGAGATCCCGCTGGGCGCGCTCCAGACCGGTGTTTTAACGCCCGTGAAGATCGAAAAGGTCGAGGCGTAACATGAGTTTTTGGGTTCGGCTGATCACGCTGATCATCGTCGCGCTGGTGCTGTTCCTGGGCACGACGACGGCGTTTGCCTATCTGACGTTGTTCGAGCGGCGGCTGCTGGCCCGGTTCCAAAACCGCGTCGGGCCGAACCGCGCCGGGCCGGGCGGCTTTTTCCAGCCGCTGGCGGACGCGGTCAAGCTTTTTTTCAAAGAGGACATCACGCCGACGCAGGCCGACAAGGTGATCTATAATCTCTCGCCCGCGCTGGCGATGATCCCGGCGATCCTGCTCTTCGCGGTGATCCCGTTCGGCGCGTATCTCGATCTGTCGTGGCTGCTGGGCCAGGAGGCGGCGGTAGTGCCGATCCAGTTTACCGACATCAACGTCGGCATTCTGTACCTGCTCTCGGTCACATCGATCGGCGTGTACGGCATCACGCTCGGCGGCTGGTCGTCCAACAACAAGTACTCGATGCTCGGCGGCATTCGCTCGGCGGCGCAGCTCATCTCCTACGAGCTGGCGCTGGGCCTGTCGATCCTGGTGGCGATCATGCTGACCGATCAGCCAGCCGCCCAGGCGAGCGCGGCCTATCCGTCGTGCGCGCTGATGTGGCAGCAGCCCGCCGAGACGTTCAGCTCGCTCAGCACGTGCCGCATCGTGGAGAGCCAGGCGGGCTGGTGGAATATTTTCAAGCCAACGGGCCTGATCGCCTTCTGTGTCTTCTGGCTGGCCTCGACGGCGGAAGTGGTGCGCGCGCCCTTCGACCTCGTGGAGGCCGAGCAGGAGCTGGTGGGCGGCTACAACACCGAGTACTCGTCGATGAAGTTTGCGCTCTTCTTTATGGCCGAGTATATCAAGCTGATCGCGGTTTCGACGATCGGCGTGACGCTCTTCCTGGGCGGCTGGCGCGGCCCCGGCGTGGACGTGCTCTACAACGCGGGCTATCCCAACATCGCCGCGCTGGTTTCGGTAGGCTACTTCCTGCTGAAGCTGATCTTCTTCCTGTTCTTGAGCGTCTGGGTCCGCGCGACGCTGCCGCGCTTCAAGTACAACCAGTTGATGGACATCGGCTGGAAGCAACTGCTGCCGATCTCGCTGGCGCTGGTGGCGATCACGGCGGTCGGCGCGATCGTGATCGATCCGTATCTGCCGGGCCTGTTTGGTGCCGCACGTTAGGAGTATCTGATGTTTGATTTGATCAAGGGGCTGCGGACCACGGCAAAATACCTGTTCCAGCGTCCGATCACGATCTCGTATCCTGAGGTCAAGCGACCGGTGCGCGAGCGGTTTCGCGGCAAGCACGAGCTAAAGCGCTACGCCGACGGCAAGGAGCGCTGCATCGGCTGCTCGCTGTGCGCGGCGGCCTGTCCCGCAGACGCGATCTACGTCGAGCCCGCCGAAAACGATCCGAATAACCCGGTCGGCTACGGCGAGCGCTACGCGGTGAAGTACGAGATCAATATGCTGCGCTGCATCTACTGCGGCTACTGCGAGGACGCCTGCCCGACGAACGCGATCGTGCTGGAGCATCAGTATGAGCTATCGTTCTACGATCGCAAGTCGGCGGTCTATACCAAAGAGATGCTGCTGGTGCCGGAAGATAAGGGCTGGGGCGAGCCGCCGCCGATCCTTCAGAATCTCAATCGTCCGCCGAATCCACCCGCGCAGATGGAGCTTTAAGCTGTGACCACTGCAAGGGACGAGTGACGTTTGTGGTAAGATAGCCGGTCGTCACTCGTCTCTTGTTGCGGAGAAAATACGCTATGGAAACTGTGCTTTTTGTTATTACCGCATTGATTACCATCGGAGCGGCGGCGGCAATGGTGCTCAGCCATAACGCCGTACACTCGGCGCTCTGGCTGGTGCTAAACTTCTTCGGCGTGGCCGTGCTGTACCTGCTGCTGAGCGCGCCGTTTCTGGCGATGGTCCAGATCACCGTCTATGCGGGCGCGATCATGGTATTGTTTTTGTTCGTGATTATGCTGCTCGGCTCCGAGAAAGGCCAGGAAGAAGTCAACGGCCTGCCCCTGCAAACGCCGGTCGCGCTGGTGCTTGGCCTGGTGCTGATCGGCATTGCGGGCTACGCGCTGCTGGGTGCCGACACGCCCGCGCTGGCCCAGACTCCGGCGCCGCTACCCGACAACCTGGGATCGCCTGAGACGATGGCAGGCGCGCTCTTCAGCACCTATCTGCTGCCATTTGAAATTACCTCGGTTTTGCTGCTGGTCGCGTTGATCGGCGCGGTTGTGCTGACGATCAAAAGCCGTACACGAGAAGGAGCGCGCACCTGATGGTTCCTACCAGCTATTATGTGATGTTGAGCGCCATCTTGTTCACGATCGGCGTGATCGGCGTGCTGACCCGCCGCAACGCGCTGGTGGTCTTTATGTCGGTCGAGCTGATGTTAAACTCGGCAAATCTGGCGCTGGTTGCGTTCTCACGCCAGTGGGGCCATGTTGACGGTCAGATCTTAACTTTTTTTGTGATTACTGTGGCAGCCGCCGAGGTTGCGGTGGGTCTTGCGCTGCTCGTGGGCATCTTCCGCACCAAGCGCACCACCAACGTCGACGAAGTCAATACGATGCGGGGATAAGTCTCAAGGACAACGAACAACGGAACAAAGAACAAAGAAAGCCGTAGATTGTTCTCTGTTCTTTGTTCTCTGTTCTCACTGCTGAGGAAGGATCTTGTGGAGCTTATTCAAACACTTGTCCCGTTGATCATCGTCCTGCCGCTGCTCGGCGCGCTGGTCAACACTTTTGCGATCCGCGACGGGCGACGCGCCGGGATCATTGCCAGCGCGGCGGTGCTTCTGGGCTTTGTGCTGGCGCTGGTCGCTACGGCAACGCTGGCGGGCCTGCCCCACGAGGAGCAGACGCATGTTGACTTTACGCTGTGGCAGTGGATCGAGGCCGGACGGCTCAGAGTGCCCTTCGGCTTCTTATTCGATCCGCTGTCGGCGGTGATGGTGCTGCTGATCACGGGCGTCGGCGGCCTGATCCACGTCTTCTCGATCGGCTACATGGCTCACGATCCGCGTCCGGTGCGCTACTTTGTGTACATGAATCTGTTCGTCACCGCGATGCTGCTGCTGGTGCTGGCGAACAACTACTTGCTCCTGTTCCTGGGCTGGGAGGGCGTGGGCCTCTGCTCGTACCTGCTGATCGGCCACAGCTTCGAGCGCTCGGAGGCGCGCTACGCCTCGATGAAAGCGTTCGTGGTCAACCGCATGGGCGACTTTGGGCTGATGCTGGCGATCCTGGCGCTCTTCCAGCGCTTCGGCTCGCTCAACTTCGGCGCGATCTTCCCGCGTGCGGCTGAGGTCCTGGCCGGGCAGCAGACTCAGTGGATCTTTGGGCCGGTCGCTGTGTCCTCGGCGATTGCCTTTTTGATGCTGATCGGCGTCACCGGCAAGTCGGCGCAGATCCCGCTGTGGGTCTGGCTGCCCGACGCGATGGCCGGCCCGACGCCCGCCTCGGCGCTGATCCACGCCGCGACGATGGTCACGTCGGGCGTGTATCTGATCGTGCGCTCGCACGCGATCTTCGCGCTGACCGCGCCGGTTTCAAACTTGACCGCCATCATCGGCGTGCTGACGGCGTTTGTGGCGGCCTCGATTGCGATCGGGCAGTACGACATCAAGCGCGTGCTGGCGTTCTCGACGGTTTCGCAGCTTGGCTTCATGGTCGCCGCCGCGGGCATGGGCGCGTACACCGCCGCGATGTTCCACCTGCTGACGCACGGCGTGTTCAAGGCGCTGCTCTTCCTGGCAGCCGGCTCGGTGATCCACGGCACGCACGAGACGCAGGATATGCGGCGCATGGGCGGTCTGCGCAATGCCATGCCGCAGACGTTCCGCACGTATATCATCGGCACGCTGGCGCTGGCAGGCATTCCGATTTTCGCGGGCTTCTTCTCGAAGGATGAGATCATCGGCGCGGCGTTCCACGGAGGTCGCTTCGGCACCTACCCGACGCTGGGAGTGCTGCTGATTATCACGGCGGCGCTGACCGCGTTCTACATGGGCCGTCAGGTCTTCCTGATCTTCTGGGGCGAGCAGCGCGATCACAGCTACCACCCGCACGAGAGCGAGCCGATCATGACGGTGCCACTCTGGATTCTGGCGGTGGGTGCGACCCTCGCGGGCATGATCAACTTCCCCGGCCTGCACTTTCTGGATCATTTTCTGGAGCCGGTGTTCGAGGCGACGGGCGCCGTGCAGGAGCCGCCGGAGTTCGATTTCCTGCTCGCGACGATCACCGTGGTGCTGGCGCTCGGCGCGATCTGGGTAGCTTATCAGGTCTACGGCAAGCGGCAGTGGAAGAAGACCTTCCGCGATCCGCTGGAGCGGGTGCTGGGCGTCTTCTTCGAGGGCTTTGAGCAGCGCTGGTACGCCGACGATGTGTATGAGAGCGTGGTGGTGCGGCCCTTCAAGGCGACGGCGCGCTTCCTGGCGCGGATTCTGGACCCGCTGGGTATCGATGGGCTGGTCAATGGCGCGGCGCGGCTGGTTGGTCTTGGCGGCCAGGGCTTGCGCGAGGCGCAGACCGGCTATGTTCGCTCGTACACGCTGGTCTTCTTGATCGGTGTGCTAGCAGTGATCGGCTACTTCGGCTTTATGACGGTACGCTAGCGCGTCGCCGGGGCCTGCTACGGCAAGCGCAGGCGCTGATCTGGAAGAAGCAAGGATGGTTTGGGGTGTTCCCCAAACCCCCGGCCTGTCGGCGTGCTGCCGGAACGCTGATGCTTATAGACTGAGGGTGCGACTTTGCAAAGTTTTCTGCTTTCTTTGATTGTCTGGCTGCCCCTGGTGGGAGCGCTGGTCTTGCTGTTCATCCCCGGCCTCAGCGACCGCACCGCGAAGCGACTCGCGCTGGTCTGGAGTCTGGCGGTGTTTGTGGTATCGCTGCCGCTGGTGCCCGGCCTGGGCTTCTACAACGCAAGCGAGCCAGGGCTGCAACTGGTCGAGCGCGTGCCGTGGATCGCGCGGTTTGGGGTAGACTATCACCTCGCCATCGACGGTATCGCGCTGTGGCTGGTGCTGCTGACGACGTTTCTCACGCCGATCACAATCCTTTCGACGTTCGACTCGGTGCATACGCGCGTGCGGTCGTTCGAGGCGTTCATGCTGGCGCTCGAAACAGGCATGCTCGGCGTGTTCCTGGCGCAAGATCTGTTCCTGTTCTACATTTTCTGGGAGTTTACGCTGGTGCCGATGTATTTCTTGATCGGCATCTGGGGCGGCTCGCGCCGGATCTACGCGACGGTCAAGTTCTTTCTGTACACCTTCGCGGCCTCGGTGCTGATGCTGCTGGCGATCATCGCGCTGTATGTGCTGTGGGGTCGGAACAGCTTTAGCCTGCCCGACATGGTCGCGGCGATTCAGTCGGGGCAGTTCGTGCTCGACCAAAACCTGGCGCGCTGGCTGTTCCTGGCGTTCTTCGCGGCGTTCGCGGTCAAGGTGCCGCTGTGGCCGTTCCACTCGTGGCTGCCCGACGCGCACACCGAAGCGCCGACGGCAGGCTCGGTGATCCTGGCGGGCGTGCTGCTGAAGCTCGGCGGCTACGGCTTTATCCGCTTCAACCTCCAGCTCTTTCCTGAGGCGTCGCGCTACTTTGCGTTTGCGATCGGCGTGCTGGCAGTGATCGGCATCATCTACGGCGCGTGGATCGCCTACGCCCAGACCGACATCAAGAAGCTGGTCGCCTACTCGTCGGTGTCGCATCTGGGCTTTGTGATGCTCGGCATCTTCGCGCTCAACCCGATCGGCATCCATGGCGCGATCCTGCAAATGGTCAATCATGGCCTGTCGACCGGCGCGCTCTTCTTGATCGTGGGCATGATCTACGAGCGCCGCCACACGCGCGAGATCGATGCATTCGGCGGGCTGTGGAAGGTGATGCCGGTCTATACGGGCATGTCGCTGCTGATCATCATGTCGTCGATCGGCCTGCCCGCGCTCAACGGCTTTGTGGGCGAGGCGACGATCATGTTCGGCACGCTCAGCTCGCAAGTGCTGGGCTGGGAGTTCGCGGCCTTTGGTCTGCTCGGCGTGATCCTGTCGGCGGTCTATCTGCTCTGGATGTTCCGCCGCGTGATGATGGGCGATGTCAACCAGGCGACCGAGAAGATGCGCGATGCGACCCGTCTGGAGATTGCGATGCTGGTGCCGGTGATCGCGCTGATCATCCTGATCGGACTGTATCCGACGCCCTTCTTCCAGGCGATGGATCAGTCGGTGACGGCGCTGGCGAACGGGCTTGCTCCTGTGGTGGCAACGAGGTAGATTGATGAATGTTACAATTCCGCAGATCGATTGGGCGACGATCGGGCCGCCGCTGCTGCTCGTCGTCTGGGCAACCGTGCTGCTGCTGATCGATCTCTTTATCGCCAACAAGCGCACGACGGCCTATCTGGCGCTGCTGGGCCTGGCGGCGTCGGCGGCGGTGGCGGTGCCTTTCTGGGGCGCGCAGCCGCGTCTGTCGTTCGCCGGTATGGCGCGCATCGACGATACCGCGATCGTAATCGACTGGATCTTGGCGCTGATCACGGCGATCACGGTCCTCTTCTCGATCGACTATCTCAAGCGGCAATCGATCGAGATGGGCGAGTACTACTCGCTGCTGCTCTTCACCACCGCCGGGATGATGATGATGGCGCACGGCAGCAACCTGATCGTGCTCTTCCTGAGCCTGGAGTGGGTTTCGATCGGGCTGTACGTGCTGGCGGGCTTTGCCTATCCGCGCATCCGCTCGGAAGAGGCCGCGATGAAGTACCTGCTCTATGGCGCGTTCGCGGCGGGCTTTCTGATCTATGGCATCGCGCTGGTCTATGGCACCACCGGCTCGACGGATCTGACCACGATCGCCACTATCCTCGAAGATAACGCGGCGCTGCGCACGTCGCCGGTGCTGCTGATCGGCGTGGGATTGCTGATCATCGGCTTCGGCTACAAGATCTCGATGGTGCCGTTCCATATGTGGACGCCCGACGTGTACGAGGGATCGCCGACGCCCGTTTCGGCCTACATGTCGACGGCGACCAAAGCGGCAGGCTTCGCGGCACTGCTGCGGGTGGTGCAGATCGCGCTGCCGGGGCTGATCGAGACGTGGCAGTTGCCGCTGGCGCTGCTGGCCGCGCTGACGATGGTGATCGGCAATGTCGCGGCGGTGGTGCAGAATAATATCAAGCGCATGCTGGCCTACTCGGCGATTGCCCACGCTGGCTTTATTCTCTGCGCGCTGGTCGCGATTCGCCAGGCGGGCGCGGTCGAGAGCTTCCTGTACTATATCCTGGCCTACTCGCTGACCAACCTGGGCGCGTTCGCGGTGGTGATCGCGCTGGAGCAGGCGGGCGAGGAGCGCTTCGACATTGCCGATCTTGCCGGTATGGGCTGGCGGCAGCCGCTGCTCGGCATGGCGATGGCAATCTTCATGCTGTCGCTGGCCGGTGTACCGCCGCTGGCGGGCTTCTTCGCCAAGTGGCTGGTCTTCCAGGTGGCGTATCAGGCCGGGTACTGGTGGCTGGCGCTGATCGGCCTGCTGAGCAGCGTCATCTCGGCGTTCTACTACCTGCGCATCATCGTCAATATGTACATGCGCGAGCGCACCGAGCCTGTTCGCTCGTTCACCACCTCGCCGATGCTGATTGGCGTAGGCTTCGCGGCGCTGCTGGTGGTCCTCCAGGGCTTTCTTACGAGCCCCGTGCTGGATCTCGTCGGGCAGACGCTAACGGCGGGAAGGTAGGCGGAGAACAGGGAACACAGAACAGAGAACACAGGACCGAGCATCCAGCGCCGGTCCTGTGTTCTTTTGTTTCGAGTTTCGCGGTGAGGCCCTCGCCGCCTAGCCCCCTTCTCCAAACCTCGGCAGGCTGCTACACCATTTGGTTCTTGGTTCTTGCCCCGTTGTTCTTTGTTCCGTTGTTCTTTGTTCTAATCGTCGTATCTTCGCTCTTTGAGCGCCCGCTCGATCTGCCGCTTGGACTCGCGCTCCGCTGTCGCCTCGCGCTTGTCGTAGAGCTTCTTGCCACGGGCCAGGCCAAGCTTGACCTTCGCCCGACGCTGCTTGAAGTGGATGTCGAGCGGAACCAGCGTCAAGCCTTTTTGTTCGAGCTTGCCAAGCAGCCGGTTGATCTCGCGCCGATGCAGCAGCAGTTTGCGTGGTCGGGTCGGCTCGTGCTGGAAGATCGCGCCGGTTTCCTCGTTCGGCGAGATATGGGCGTCGAAGAGCCAGGCCTCGCCATCCTGAATGCGAGCATACGCGCCGCGCAGGTTGGCCTTGCCGCGCCGGATGGATTTGATCTCGGAGCCGGTCAGCACAATCCCGGCCTCGTACTCTTCCTCGATAAAATAATCGTGAAATGCTTTGCGATTGACCGCCACAGGTTGCTGCGGACCAGGCTGCTTAGACATAATGGCCTCAACGCTTGATTGTCATCGTTAACTAACGTGATAGCATACCACACAGCGGCGGGCGAGGTGTATACCTCGCCCGCCGCGCAGGAGATTCTGTTGGAGCGCGATCTTACTTTTTGGCGTTCGGCAGGAACTTCGTCATCTTTGTGCCGCAGACCGAGCAGGTACCCTTTGCGGCACGTCGTCCGTTATCCATCTTTTCTTCGTGAGCGTCCTTCATGGCTCGTTGCGTTTTGCATTTGACACAGTATCCCTGAACCTCATCCACGAGCTACCTCCTTCGTACAGGCCATACAGCACTATAGTAAGCCCATTCCAAGCACCGTGCCATGAGTTGGCGGAGCTTCATCGGGGTGCCGCACGCCGCTGCCTTGCGGCTCTACCCATGAGGGTCATCAGCGAACGATCGGCGGAGCTTCGCGGCGTGGATCTTGCAGCGCTGCCGCCATGCGGCGCAGGTACGGGCGAAAGCTCAATAATTAGTCAAAATTTCGCCTAAATCTCGGTAGTGTTAATAGCGTTTTAAGACAGGGGTTGACTTTGCCTGTGGCAACCGCTATAGTATAGTTGCTCGTGATAGATTGTGCAATGTGTGCACAGGAGAGGGTTCCGTGGATTGCCAACCCGGACCCTCTTGTTACGTGAATACTTTAAGCTGGCAAATATTTCCTCACTTACGTTTTGTGTTATTTGCCTTTTGGAGGACGTCCTGCATGTTGGACAAGCTGCTTGAGCTGGCACGAGATCGTGGCTTTGTGACGTGTGACGAAGTCTTAGCGTCGGTTTCGCACACTGAGCGCAACAATGAAGATGTTGACCAGCTCTATGCCG
>DASUTC010000139.1 GCA_036374795.1 Herpetosiphonaceae bacterium | reverse complement strand
GCGATTCTTGCGGTCGTCAATGTTCCGGGCGGCACTCCCGATCAGCAGGTGCAGCTCTATCGCGGAAGCTACACCGTGCAGCCGATGAGCGCCAGCGAGTGGAAGTTGACGGGCGCGTCTATCTCGCTGGAGCGCGGCGTCGACCTGCCGCTCTCTGTCGTGAGCACGCCGGATCAGGTGCTCCAATCCTACTACGGCGCGATCAACCGGCACACATTTGCTCACGCTTACACCTCGTGGGAAGATCTGGGCCGGGCGAGCAATCAGAGCTATGCGGACTTCCGGCAAGGCTTTGTCACGACCGATCGCGTGATGATCGCGCTGGGCACGCCCCAGGTGCAGGGAGCGGCTGGTTCATTGTATGCCGATGTACCAATCGTAGTCTTTGCGAGGCAGACCGATCTGACGCGGCAAACGTTCTGCGGAACCTACACGCTCCGACGGTCCAACGTGCCGCCGTTCGATCTGCTCGGCTGGCGCATCTGGAGCGCCAGGATCGTGCAGGTAGCGAATGTCGAGCCGGGCAGCGAGCAGGCTCAACGCTTGCTCAACGGCGGCTGCCCGCAATAGCCGCTTGATGCATCGATCTGGACGGGGTATCCCTCGACGACGCCCCGCGCCGCTCACTCCCAGGTCGCGTCGCCGTGGAAGCGGGCCGGATGCTGGCGCGCCAGAAATGCCTCGACCTGCGGGCGGATGTCGCCCAGGCGGTACGGTGTGCCGTGGCCGGGGTAGCACACGGTGTCGTCGGGCCACGCCAGGACGACGCTGCTCAGCGTGTGCAGCGTGGTGCGAAAGCCCTCTGCGCTCCAGGTCTTGCCCGGCCCGCCCTCGAAGATCGTGTCGCCGACGATCGCGCGACCGTCGTCGAGCATGAAGCAGACCTGGCCTGCGGTATGTCCGGGCGTGTGGAACACCCGCAGCGTATGCCCGTCGAAGCTGAGCGTCGCGCCGTCGGCAAGCGACTCGTCGGCCTTGAGCGCGCCCAGCAGTTCGGCGTCGGCGGGATGAATCGCGGCGCGCGCTCCGGTGGCCCGGCGCACGGCCTCGACCGCGCCGATATGATCGTGGTGGCCGTGGGTCAGCAGAATCGCCGCGACTTCGCGCCGCCCGATCTGGTCGAGGATCTTGTCTGGCTCAGCGCCCGGATCGACCACGATGCAGCGCTGGCTCTCCGGTATTTCCAGCAGGTAGCAATTGGCCTGATAGCTGCCGACCGGCAGCGCGCTGATTCGTACCTGGGTCATCGATCACCTCGTTTCGAGTTTCAAGTTTCAAGTTCAGGCCCTCACCCCGGGCCGGGTGCCATGCCCGGAGGGCACCCGGCATGGCACCCGCCCTCTCCCATTGCATAGGAGAGGGGAATCTTTGTTCCTCGCCCCTTGGTTCTTGGTGCGCCCAGAGGGCACCCGGTTCTTGGTGCTTCCCCTTTGTTCTCTTGTTCCTTTGTTCTTCGTTTTGTTCTTTGTTCTTTGTTCTTATACCGGCACCGTCTCGCCGATCGTCGTCTGGATGCCGCGTCGCCTGGCTTCCTCGAAGAATTGGCGCGGCGGCACGGCGATCTCAGGCGGCAGCGCGCCGCGCTGCGTGATCGTTCCGTCTGCCAGCCATTGGGCCACAATCGATGGCGCGACGCCCGTGAGCAGGTTGCCGCCGCTGGCCTTCCACTCCGGCCTGGCCCAGGACTCCACATCGACGCGCACGAGCACGGGCTGTCCATCGCGCGTGCCTTTGGCCTCGACCGCCATATCTTTGTATCCGGCGGGCTCCCTGGCGGGCGGCGCGGGTCGTTGGTCGAGCACAGCCAGCAGGGCATCGCGCGGCGCGACCTGACCGCTGCGCATCGGGATCGGATCGGTAGAGGCGAAGCCCAGCTCGCACAAAAACGCGATCTTGCGCAGCATCGCTTCGGGGTAGCCAAAGAAGTTGATCTTGAAGAAGACCTCCTGCACGCCTTTGTCGCGGAAGGAGAGCGGCAGCGTCGCGACCTCGGAGTGCAGCGAGTGGTGGTTGGCGACGTAGCCTAGCGGCTGGCGGTAGGGATAGTATTCCAGCTCGCTGAGCGGCGCGACCTCCTGCCAGCGACCATCGCGGAAAACCATCGGGTTTTTGCTGACCTCGTCTAAAATCGTCTGGATCGAGTAGCCCCAGGTCAGTGGATCATCGGGGTTGATCTGCGGATTATGGATGCCGTCGTAGATGCGAATATACTCGACCGTGTCGAGCCGGTCGCAGGCCAGCCTTGCCTGAAGGTTAGTCACGCCGGGGGCGCTGCCCATGCCCAGCACGGCGGTGATGCCGGCCGCTTTGAACTCGGCGTCCAGCTCAAGCTGCTTGCGCGTGGTGTGAAACAGCCCGCCCAGATCGAGGTAGTGCGTGCGCGCCGCCAGGCAGGCCCGCATGATCGGCAGGTTGAAGTAATAGACGCTGGCGTTGAGACACACATCGGTGCCTCGCAGAACCGCCGCGAGCGCGCCCTCGTCGGTAGCGTCCACAGCGGCCACCCACAGCTTCGAGCTGCCGATCTCGGCGATCAGTTGCTCGCCCGCCTGCCGATTCAAGTCGGCGATTACGATCTCCTTGACCTGCGGCGCTTCGACCAGATCCCGCAGCGCAATACGGCCCATCAGCCCCGCGCCGCCGACAACCACGATCCGCATAGACGTGTACTCCTTCGATGGAAAGCGGCTCCTGCTGCCAAGTCTCGGCATGGAATATGCGCCGATGATCGGTTAGAATCCCATCATTGACCACAGGAGGATGATCATGCCACTGTATACGGAATATGAGCGCATCCGCTACGACGATCCGCAGCTCCAGGCCGAGCTTCAGCGGTTGATCCAAGAGGTGGCGGCGGCTGAGCGTGCTCGCGAGCCACTTCAGGAACAGCACCGCAAGGCCGAGCGCGACATGGACACCGGCGTTGTCTCGGAGTCGGATTTTCGCGCGATCGACAGCCAGTATATCAAAGCCAACAACCAGATCGCGGCAGCCAAGAAGAAGGTCCTTGAATTTCTTGGCCGCTACAAGAATTACCGCGTCGAGTAGCCGCTGCTGAGGCCGATCGCAGGGGCACAGCGCGTGCCCCTTGAACGTGTGCCTGGCTAGCTAGCCGCGCGGGTGATCATGCTCTCTGCGGCGTTGGCTGTCACCGCATTGATGTTCGGCAGCGCGGCCAGCGACTGCACTGGCCTGGGCAGCGAGCCGACGCGCTGGCCCAGCAGGTGCAGCACCTCGGCCAGCACACCGACGACCTCGTCGATGTCTGCGCGCGGGATCGTCAGCGGCGGCGCGAGCTGAATCACCGGGTCCAGCCGATCGTCGGCGCGGCAGATCACGCCTCGACGCCTCAGGTGATCGCTGAGCCAGCTCATCAGATGCTCTTCTTGTAGCGGCTGCTTCGTCTGACGGTCGCGCACCAGCTCAAGCCCCACGAACAGGCCCATCCCGCGAATCTCGCCGATGTTGGGATGCTCATCCAGCGCCAGGTGGAGCTGCGCCATCAGGTAGTTGCCCATGTCGTGAGCGCGCTGGTTCAGCCCCTCGCGCTCGATGATCGCGATGTTGGCGTTGGCCGCCGCCGCAGCCACAGGATGCCCGCCGTACGTCAGGCCATGCATCAGCTTATCGCTCTCGTTGCCGAGAAACACATCGGCCACCGCTTTGCGGGCCAGCGCCGCGCCCATCGGCATATAGCCGGAGGTCATACCCTTGGCGATCGTGATGATGTCAGGCTCGACGCCGAAGATCTCGCTGCCGAACCACGCGCCGATCCGCCCAAACGCGGTGATCACCTCGTCCATGATCAGCAGGATACCGTAGCGGTCGCAGATCTCGCGCACGGCGCGATAGTAGTCCGGCGGCGGCACGATCGCGCCGCCTGAGTTCTGCACCGGCTCCATGATGATCGCGGCGATCGTCTCCGGCCCCTCGAACTCGATCAGCGCCTCGATCTCGTCGGTGCAGGCGCGCGTGCAGGCGCTCGCAAGCTGACAGGCGTTGCAGCGGTAGCGGTGGGGGATCGGCACGTGACGCGCGCCCGGCACCAGCGGCGCGAACTGGTTGCGGATGCCGGGCAGACCGTTGACCGACAGCGCGCCCATGGTCGTGCCGTGGTAGGCGTAGCGCCGCGAGATGGTCTTGGTGCGTCCGGCAAAGCCGAGCTTGCGCTGGTACTGTTTGGCGATCTTCAGCGCCGACTCGACGGCCTCGGAGCCGCCGGAGGTGAAGAAGGCGCGCGGCGTATCGCCCAGCGGCGCGAGTTCGGCGAGCGTTGCCGACAGCTCAGCGGCGGGCAGGTTGGGGAAGGAGAAGGGCGAGACGTAGGCGATCTGCTGGATCTGCGCGCAGACGGCATCGGCGATCTCGCGTCTGCCGTAGCCGACGTTGACGCAGAAGAGTCCGGCGAGGGCATCGATATACTCGCGATCGTTCTGGTCCCACACGCGGGCGTTCTCTCCCCGCACGATCACGGTCTGCTGAGCGGGGTCCTGAAGCTGCTCCATCTGGTAGAAATGGAGCCACGTATTCTCGGCAATCGCGGTCTGCGTCGCCGGCGGCATGGTACTCATATACGCTCACAGTCTCATCCCGCGCTCCACGGCTGACAGCGCTGCACGTGTCGCAATGTACGACAAAGCGGGATCGGGCCTGCGCGGCGCGATCGGGTGTTGCGCGTACTGTGCTGGGCGCTAAGCGCCCGTGTCCCCGTGGGGGATGAGCTAAGACGACGTTGGTTGAAACTCGATCCGTTGTAACCGTTCCATTGAGCTAGAGTCGCTACGGCAAGTGGCATTGCCAGCAGCCGCGCGTGTCTTCGCTGCTTGTTAGGCCCTTGACGCGATCTCCTTTGCGTGTCGCCTTTGCTGTGTTTGAGGAACCAGCCGCCAGAAGGCTGCACTAGCGTGGCTCCTGGGAACTTACCCCCGCAGGGGCAGGGAAGAATGGTCTGCACGCATCATCGCGTGCAACCGGGCGTCACCTCCGTCCCAGGCCTGGGCAACAACCCCTGTCTTGGACAGCGCAGGTTGGCGCTGTTTCTGCCGTCGAATGCGCGGCGTGGCATCCGAGCTACTCGTCGTGGGAGCGATGCGCGCTGTGGCGCTCGTGGCTCCCGGCTCCGCTCGCGCGACCTGGCGCGGCGGGTGGACGGCGCTAGCAGTTGGTTCATCCGGTGGGGGGCCAACCCCCCGCGATGCAACACGCTAGCCTATACCACAGGCAGAATATCTACCCTACAATGAATTTCGGTGCTGACGATGGGCTGAGCTACAGAAGTGCTAGACCATGATCCGGCGCGCTCGATCCATCGGTGATCTCATCATACCACAGGCGACAAGCGGCGGGGAGAACCAGGAACCAAGAACCGAGAACTGGAGTCTCATCAGTGCTTGGTTCTGTTTATTCGACCGCTTGGTGTAGCATTTGACCAGGCAAAAAGCATGGTATAAACGTTGACCGATGAGTGCAAAGGAAGCCGATCGATGACTGTTAAAGAAATAGAAACGGCTATTACACAACTGTCAGCTAAAGATCTGGCTGAGTTGATGGCATGGCTTGCCGAGTATCATGCGCAGGTTTGGGATAAGCAGATTGAGGAAGCTTTGGAGGCGGGGCGACTTGATACCCTGCTTGCAGAAGTGGATCGGGAGTATCAGGGAGGGCTGGCCCGGCCCCTACGAATCACCTGACCCTACCGCGTTTCTGGCAACATAACCATGAGCTTCCCAAAGATGTGCAGGAGTTGGCAGACAAGAACTACGAACTGCTTAAGACCGATCCGTATCATCCGTCGCTGCACTTCAAGAAGGTAGGTAAGACCAAGCAGCTCTGATCCGTGCGCGTCGGTGAACATGATCGGGCGCTAGGGGTAGAAAAGCCGGAGGGCATCGTGTGGTTTTGGATCGGCACGCATGCTGAGTATGACAAGCTATTGTCGTAACTGTCGGCATGGCGCCGATCGCTGTGTTGTATCTTAGACCTTCACCTGATGATAATCGGCGTTGGTCATTAACGATCGCTTGTTCGCTTGTTCCTACGTCTCCCCATACGGATACCACCACGGCTTGGGCTGCATCTCAAAATCCCAGTGAATATGCTTCGTCTCCAAAAACTCCTCAAGGCCCTCCTCGCCCAGCTCGCGCCCGATGCCGCTCTGCTTCATGCCGCCGAACGGCCCCGCGATGTTGTCGATCAGCGGATCGTTGATCCAGATCGTCCCGGCCTTGACCTCCTCGTAGAAGCGCTTGGCCTTGGTCGGATCGTGGGTGAAGAGGCTCGCGCCCAGGCCGTAGCGCGAGTCGTTGGCGAGCGCCAGTGCCTCGTCGAAGCTTTCCACGGGCGCAACCGGCGCGACCGGCCCGAAGGTTTCTTCGCGCATGATCAGCGCCGCGTGCGGCACGTCCACCAGCACGGTCGGCTCCAGAAAGTAGCCGCGCTCAAGCTGCGGCGGGCGGCGGCCTCCCGCGACGATGCGCGCGCCCTGCGCTGCGGCCTGCTCGATCTGCGCCAGGATGGCATCACGCTCGCGTCCGCCGATCAGCGGGGTGATCTGCGTGTCCGGATCGAAGGGCGAGCCAACGCGCAGCCGCGCCGTTAGCTCCGCCAGACAATCGCAGAAATCGCGGTAGACGGGCCGCTCGACGTAGACGCGCTCGATCGAGGTGCAGACCTGACCGGCGTTGACGAACGCGCCCCAGGCCACGCCCATCGCCGCCGTTCGGATGTCGGCGTCGGCGGCGACGATGCACGGATCTTTGCCGCCCAGCTCAAGGTGCAGCTTGGTCATGCGCTCCGCCGCCAGCCCCGCGATGCGCTGCCCGACCTCGGTCGATCCCGTGAAGGCGACCACGCTGGTCGCGGGATGCGTCACCAGCGCATCGCCGACAGTGGAGCCGCGCCCGGTGACGATGTTGACCACGCCGGGCGGCAGATGCTCGAAGCAGCGCGCCAGAGCGAGCGTCGCCAGCGGCGTCTGCGAGGCCGGTTTGATCACCACGCTGTTGCCAGCGGCCAGCGCAGGCGCGATCTTCCAGGTCAGCAGCAGCATCGGGTAGTTCCACGGCACGATGCACGCGACGACGCCGTACGGCTCCTTGAGCACCAGCGCAAGCTGCGACGGCTCCACGCTGGGGATCACGCGGCCCCGCGAGTTGCGGCCCATCTCGGCGTAGTAGTCGAAGACATCGGCGGACCAGCCCACGTAGCGGCGATTGCGATCGAGCAGCCGACCCGTCTCGTGCGTCAGCGTTACTGCCAGCGCCTCGACATCCTGGCGCATGCGGCGGGCGACCTCATGCAGCAGCTCGGCGCGCTCGGCGGCTGACACGTGCCGCCAGCCTGCGAAGGCCGCCTGTGCCGCCCGCATCGCCCGATCCACATCGGCGGGTGTTGCGGCGGGCACGCGCCCAACTTCCGCCTCCGTCGCCGGATCAATCACCGCGATCGTCTCGTCGCTGGCGGCGTCGGTCCACTGGTTGTCGATCCACAGCTTATGCATAGCGTTACCTCGTCGCGTGCTACAGTGTTTTGACCACGGCCTCGAAGACTTCGAGCGTCCGCGCGATCAGTTCGTCGTCGTGGGCGGCGCACAAAAACCACGGCTCGCGCGAGTCGAGATCGGGCATCACGCCACGCTGGACCAGCCCAAGCATCAGGTGCTCGTAGCGCGCGCGGTCGGTGCGCGCCCAGTCGCGATGCTCGCGGGGCGCGGCCTCGGATAGCACCAGGCCAAACATCGCGCCGTGGCCGAGCAGATGGTGCGGAATCGCGGCGCGGCTCAGGATCTCGTCGAGGCCCTGCATCAGCCTGCGGCCCTGCGCCGCGATCCGATCGAGCACCGGCTCGCGCTCAAGCAGATCCAGCACCGCATCCGCCGCCGCCACGCCCACGGCGTTGCCGCAGTAGGTGCCGCCCTGCAAGACCTGTCCCGGCACGATCGTCTCCATCACCGCGCGCCGCCCGGCGATAGCCGCGACCGGAAAGCCGTTGCCGAGCGCCTTCGCGTACGTCGCTATGTCGGGCGTGACACCATAGACCTCGACCGCGCCGCCGTTGGCGATGCGAAAGCCGGTCTTGACCTCGTCCAGGATCATCACGATGCCGTGCTCGTCGCACAGGCGGCGGATCGTCTCAAGAAAGCCCGCGTCGGGCGTGATCCCGGCGCAGTTGCCCATCACCGGCTCGACGATGATCGCCGCCAGATCATGCCAGGCCCGCGCGACGGTCGTCTCCAGCAGCTCGATGTCGTTGTAGGGCAGGGTGAGCACATAATCGGTGAGGTGCCGGGGAATGCCGCTGGTGCTGGCGACAGCGATCGGGCTGCGGCGGCTGCCCATCGAGCCGGGCCACGCGCCCGCCGTGGAGAAGAGCAGGTAATCGTGGTTGCCGTGGTAGTTGCCCTCGAACTTGAGGATGCGCTCGCGGCCCGTGTGGGCGCGCGCAATGCGGATCGCGTGCATCGTCGCCTCGGTGCCGCTGGTCGTCCAGCGCATCAGGTCGGGCCACTTGAGCATCCGCAGCAGCTTCTCGGCGGCGCGAATCTCCCACTCGCTGGTTAGCGCGAAGCAGGTACCGCCCGTGATCGCCTGCTGCACGCGCTCGACCACGGCGGGATGGCCGTGGCCCAGGATCACCGGCCCGAAGCCGAGGCGGTAGTCGATGTACTCGTTGCCGTCGGCATCATAGACGCAGCCGCCGTCGCCGCGACTGATCACCGGCGTGGCATCGTTGCCCCAGTAGCGGAAGTTGGAGCTGACGCCGTAGGGCATCAGCGAGCGGGCTTTGGCGTACGCGGCGCGGGTTTTGGCATTGTCCATAGCATGTCATCCGTTGCTCATGGTAGGCTGCTCGATCGGCTGAAGCGTCTTTTTGAGCCAGAAGCGGCGCTGCCCCGATCCGGCGGGCATATCGTCCAGCACGCCGAAGACGCTGTAGCCGTGACGTTCGTAGAACGGCAGCGCCTGGAAGCTCATCGTGTCGAGATGGGCGTAGGTGCAGCCGCGCTCCATCGCCTCGTGCTCGGCCATCGCCAGCAGACGGCTGCCGTAGCCCTGGCCCCGCAGCCGCTCGTCGAGCCAGAAGATCTCGACGTACAGCCAGCCCCAGTACGTCCCGCCGCTCAGCCCGCCGACGATCGTGCTGTTGGCGTCGCGCACGAACACCGCGAAGGGCCGCCAGTTGGTCGGGCCGACATGCGCCTCGTTGAAGGCGTCGAGGCTCTGGCGAAGCGCCTCGGTATCGGCGGGATCGGGCGATTCTTCGAGCGTGATCCGGTAGCGATCGGTCATAGCTTTGGACGAACAAAGAACAAAGAACACAACGCACGGCTTCTCTGTTCCGTTGTTCTTTGTTCCGTTGTTCTATTTTTCCCCGTACGGATACCACCACGGCTTGGGCTGCATCTCGAAGTCCCAGTGAACATGCTTTGTCTCCATGAACTCTTCGAGTCCCTCCTGGCCCAGCTCGCGCGCGCCGCCGCTGAGCTTCATGCCGCCGAACGGCCCCGCGTCGTTGTCGGTGAGCGGATCGTTGACCCAGAGCGTGCCCGCCTTGACCTCTTCGTAGTACTGCTTGACCTTGCGCGGATCGCGCGTGAAGAGGTTCGCACCGAGGCCGTAGTCGCTGTCGTTGGCGAGGGCAATCGCCTCATCGAAGGTCGAGTAGGCCATGATCGGGATCGTCGGGCCGAAGGTTTCTTCGCGCATGATGCGGAACGAGTGATCAAGGTTGGTGAGCACCGTCGGCTCGTAGAAGTAGCCGCGCTCGAACTGCTTGGGGCGCTGCCCGCCGGTCAGGATCTTCGCGCCCTGCGCCCTGGCCTCGTCGACGTGCTCCTCCACTTTGGCGCGATACTTCTCGCCGATCACCGGGCCGATGTCGGTCTGCGGATCGATGCCGGGGCCGAGCCGCAGCGATCGAACATAGTCGACCAGCCGATCGGTGAAGGGCTTGCGGATGCTCTCGTGGACATAGACGCGCTCTGTGGAGGTGCAGACCTGTCCAGCATTGAGCAGCGCGGCCCAGGCGACGCCTGGCACCGCCACGTCGAGATCGGCATCTTCGGCGACGATGAACGCATCTTTGCCGCCCAGCTCAAGATGAACTTTTTTGATCTGCTCCGCCGCCAGCCGGGCGATCTCGCGGCCTGTCGCGGCGCTGCCGGTGAAGGCGATCATCTGCGTGCCCCGGCTGACCACCAGCTCGCGCCCGACGTCGCCGTAGCCCGTGACGATATTGACCACGCCCGGCGGTAGATGATCAAAGATCTCGGCGCAGGCCAGCGTCGAGAGCGGCGTCATCTCGCTGGGCTTGAGCACAACCGTGTTGCCAGCGGCCAGCGCGGGCGCCACCTTCCAGGCCATGAGCAGGATCGGGTAGTTCCACGGCACGATGCATCCGACGACGCCGTACGGCTCCTTGAGCACCAGCGCAAGCTGCGACGGCTCCACGCTGGGGATCACGCGGCCCCGCGAGTTGCGGCCCATCTCGGCGTAGTAGTCGAAGCACGCCGCCGACCAGCTCATCTCGTCGATGTTTTCTTTGAGCGGCTTGCCGCCCTCGCGTGTCAGCAGCGTCGCCAGCTCCTGAGCGCGCGCGCGGAGCTTCCGCGCAACCTCGTGCAGCAGCTCGGCGCGCTCGCCTGCGGTGACTTTGCGCCAGTCGCGAAAGGCTGTGGTTGCCGCCGTGATGGCGCGCTGCGCGTCGGCGGCGCTGCCCCTGGGCACCTCGTCGATCACCTCTTCGGTGGCAGGATCGTGGACGGCGAAGGTTGCGCCGTCGGCGCTGGGTACGAGCTGATTGTCGATCCACATCATCGGGGCCATACAGTATTCCTCCGCTAGGTGTCTGATCGTCGCGATTATGCGTGGCTTAGAGTAGCTGTAGCGGGTGGGCCTGGGTGGGGCGCTCGATCGACCGCCCCGCCGCACGGCATCTACTGGCCTTTGATCTCGGTCCAGATGTCGGAGTAGAGCGCGGGATCGCCCTTGCGCTCGATGTACTCCAGCCGCTTGCGCATCTCGTCGTCGGGATAGAATTGAAGCTGGCGCACGTCCTCGCTGACCAGCGGCTCTGCCGCTTTGTTGGGCGTCAGGTAGTAGGTGAAGTCGGTGATGCGCGCGCCGATCTTGCCGTCGAGCACGTTGTTGATGAACACATGCGCGGTGTACGGTTCTGGCGCGTCCGCCGGGATCGCCAGGTTATCCTGCCAGATGACGCCGCCTTCCTTGGGCACGATCCACTGAATGTCGGGATTTTCGGAGCGGGCCAGCGCCGCCGCGCCGTTCCAGGCATGCGCCATCACGATCTCGCCGCTGGTCAGGCCCGCCGCGACGTTCTCCGAGTCGTAGCGTGCCAGGAGCGGCTTCTGTGCCAGAAGGACCTCTTTGGCCTTCGCCAGCTCTTGCGGATCGATCGCGTTGTACGAGTAGCCCTGGTATTTGAGCGCCGCGCCGACGCTTTCGCGCTCGTCGTCGAGCATGCTGACTTTGTTCTCGTACGGCTTGAGCTGCGCAGGATCGAAGAGCGCGGCCCAGCTATCCGGCGCGGGCGTGACCTCTTTGCTGTTGAACGCGATGCCGGTCATGCCGTACTGGTAGGGCAGCGAGTAGTCGTTGTTGGGATCGTAGTACAGGCCCATCTGGTTTTGGTCTAGGTTGGCGATGTTCGGGATCAGCGACTTGTCGAGCTTCAGCAGCCGTCCCTCTTCCGCCAGAATACCGACCATGTAGTCGGACGGCACGATGATGTCGTAGCCGGAGTTTCCGGCCCGAATCTTTGCCGCCAGGTCCTCGTTCGATGGGAAGGTGTCGAGCGTCACCTCGACGCCGCACGCCGCCTGAAAATCTGCGAGCAGGTTGTTGTCGTCCTCGACCGGCCAGTAGTCGGCCCAGCTGAAGATATGCAGCGTCGTGCCGAGCTTGCTCTTATCGCCACAGTCGATCTCGCCCGTGGAGGTGCCGCCTGGAGCCTGGCCGGAGCCTCCGGCTGTTGCCGTCGCGGAGCCTGCGGCGGCTGTCTCTGTCATCTGTGGCTCGACCGTGATCGTCTCCGGCGAGACGGTGATCTCCTCATTGGCGGGCTGTGTCGCCGCAGCGCTGGTTTCGGCGGGCGACGCTTCGGGCACCGATGTCTGGGCCGCCGCATTCGGCGAGGTCGGTACGCTCGCCGCTGGCTGATTCGCCTGGTTCCCCGTCTGCCCACACGCGACGAGCACGGCGATCAGCAGCACCGGCAGCAGCGCTCTCCATCGTTTCATCTGTAATCCTCCTTGAATAGCGAACAAAAGAATAAGGGATCAAGCGAACAAGATCGCGAAACAGTCAAAATATACACCACCTGGCAAGAAGCAGTTTTGCGTTCCAAGTTCCAAGTTTCCAGTTCCACGACCAGGGATTCTGGGGTCGGGGATCTCCGCCCGTGGTTCTTGGCTGCTAATTCTTGGTGCTCCCTTTGTTCTTTGTTCTTGCAGAGGGTGATAGATCATGGGGGACGCCCACCACCGGGCGCCCATGCGGGTGCCCATGCGGGTGCCCTCTGGGCATGGGCACCCGCATGGTGCCCACCCCCGGCCTTGCGGCCCTTTGTTCTACCGTCCCCTTCTTTGCAGCAGCAGCGACGCGGCCACCAGCACGATCGAGCCGAGCAGCATCAGCGTCGAGACGGCGTTGATCTCAGGCGTGATCGTTTTGCGCACGCGGCTATAGACCTCAAGCGGCAGCGTGTTGACGCCGGGGCCGCTGGTGAAGAACGTCACCACGAAGTCATCGAGCGAGAGCGTGAAGGCGATCAGCGCGCCGCCGATGATGCCGGGCATGATCAGCGGCAGCGTCACGTGCCGAAACGTCTGCCACGGATTGGCTCCCAGGTCTTGCGCGGCCTCTTCCAGCCGCCGATCGAAGTTGCGCAGGCTGGCGCGCACCACCACCGTCACAAACGAGATATTGAAGGCCACATGCGCGATAATCACGGTCGCAAGGCCGTTGCGCATGCTCAGGCCAAACGTAGCGTTGAGCAGGCGGAATGTAAACGAGAAGAACGCCAGCAGCGCGACCGCCATTACGATGTCGGGGATGATGATCGGCAGGTAGAGCGTGGCGTCGAGCGCGGTGCGCCCACGAAAGCGGTAGCGCTCCAGCGCCAGCGCCAGCATCGTGCCGATCGTCGTGGCGATAACCGTCGAGGTGATCGCGATTAGCATCGTGGTCTGGAACGCATCGGCGATCCGATCGTCCCGCACCATCTGCCGGTACCAATCCAGCGTCCAGCCGGTCCACTTCGCGCCGAATCGCGACTGGTTGAACGAGAACAGGATCAGGATCAGGATCGGCGCGTACAGAAACAGGTAGGACCAGGCCGCGTTGAGCGCCAGCACCCAGCTTGCCCAGTTGCGGCGGGCGCGGGCCGCGCGGGTGCTCGAGACAGGCTGCGGCGCGGCGCTGGCGCGCTCGGTCGACAGGCTCATCGGCTTTCCTCCGTCGTCGCGCGGAAGTAGAGCATCACCGCCAGCGTCAGGATTGCCATGAAGACCAGCGCGATTGCCGAGCCAAACGGCGGGTTTTGGGCCGACTTGAACTGGATCGCAAGCTGATTACCGAGCACCGCAACCTTGGAGCCGCCGAGCAGTTCCGGCACCACAAACTGCCCGACCGTCGGCACGAAGACCAGGATCGAGCCTGCGGTAATGCCCGGCATCGTCAGCGGCAGCATCACGTGCCAGAAGGCGCGGAAGCGGTTGGCGTAGAGATCCTGCGCCGCCTCCAGCAGCCGCCAGTCGAAGCGCTCCAGCACGGCGTACAGCGGCAGCACCATGAAAGGAAGCTCGCCATAGACCAGGCCGGTCAGCACCGCGCCCGTGGTGTTGATCATATTCAGCCGGGGATAGCCCAGCGCGTCGAGCAGGCTGTTGATCAGGCCGGTGTTGTTGAGCAAAAACTGCCAGGCATAGATCCGCACCAGAAAGTTGGTCCAGAATGGGATCATGATCGCGAAGATCAGCGCGGCCCGCCAGCGCTCGCTCTGGCGCACGATGAAGAACGCCAGCGGATAGCCGATCAGCAGGCAGATCACCGTCGTCACGATCGCCAGCCAGAACGAGCGCCAGAAGATCGTCAGGTAGAGCGGCGAGGTAAACAGCTTAACATAATTGTCGAGCGAGAAGGTCCAGTCGATGTCGCCGGTCGAGGATCGCCGCAGAAAGCTGTAGATCACGATCGTCACCAGCGGCAGCAGAAAAAAGAGGGTCAGCCAGAGTGAGCCCGGTAGCAGCAGCCCAAACAGACGCAGCCGCTCGCGCCGCCTCACGGCCTCGCGCGTCCGAACGATCGAGCTTTCTGGAATCACAGCCATGATATGAGTTCCGAGTTTCAAGTTTCAAGTTCCAAGTTCAAGGTTCCCCGTTTGTTCTCTTGTTCCTTTGTTCCTTTGTGCGCCCAGAGGGCACCCGGTTTCTTTGTTCCTTTGTTCCTTTGTTCTCTTGTTTCTTTGTTCTTTGCTCTTACTCCGTCAGCACCAGCGCATTCTCGACCGGCCAGGTCAGATACGCGGTATCGCCCTGGGCGTAGAAGGCGTTGGGATTGAGCGTCGAGATATTATTTTGCTCCCAGACCACGAAGCGATGCTGCCCGTCGAGCGTCACGAAGATCCGCGTATCGGAGCCGATGTAGGCGATGCGCTCCACCTTGACTGGAAACACATTCGTCGAAGTCTGCGGATGCTGCTCGCTCAGCCGCGCTTTCTCCGGTCGGATCGAGACTGTGACCGGCTGGCCCGCCTGCACCGGCTGCGGCGTGTAGCCCTCGACGACCAGGCTGTCGCCGACGCGCACGGTTGCCTGCTGTGTGTCCGATTGCATCACGCTGCCGCGCAGGAAGTTGGTTTCGCCGATAAAGTCGGCCACAAAGCGACACGTCGGACGCTCGTAGATCTCGGTGGGCGTGCCGATCTGGAGCACCTTGCCGCCGCTCATCACCGCGATCCGATCCGACATCGTCAGCGCCTCCTCCTGATCGTGGGTGACATACACAAAGGTGATGCCGACGCGCTCTTGCAGGCCGCGCAGCTCAAGCTGCAACTCCTTGCGCAGCTTCAGATCGAGCGCGCCGAGCGGCTCGTCCAGCAGCAGCACCGCAGGCTGATTGACCAGCGCCCGCGCCAGCGCCACGCGCTGCTGCTGCCCGCCCGAAAGCTGCCGGGGTCGGCGCTTGCCGTACTCGTCGAGCCGCACCAGCCGCAGCGCGTCCGCGACACGCCGCGTGATCTCGGCCTTGGGCACGTTGTGCATCTGGAGCCCGAAGGCCACATTCTCGGCGACGGTCAGATGCGGAAAGAGCGCGTAGCTTTGAAACACGGTGTTGACGTGGCGGCGGTAGGGCGGCGTCGATCCCATCGGCTGGCCCTTGATGAAGATCTCGCCGTCGGTCGGCATCTCGAATCCGGCGATCATCCGCAGCGTCGTCGTCTTGCCGCAGCCGGACGGCCCCAGCAGCGAAAAAAACTCGCCATCCGCGATGCGCAGCGATACGTCATCCACGGCGGCGATCTCACCGAAGCGCTTGCTCACCTGCCGCAGCTCAACTGCAATGCCTGTCGTCACCTTATCCACCCCTTTGCAACGCGAGCCGGACATCCAGCCGGTTTGGAACAACGTTAGCCTTGATGGCTTATCTGAGCCAGCAGCTCGTCAGCGCCAGCGCCCGATCCAGATCGATGCGGCGGACCAGCGCCTCCGAAAGGTACAGCGACTCGATCGTGCGGCTGGACCGTCTGAGCAGCGTCGCCTGCGCCGACCGCCCCGCGTCGATCTCAAGGTGGGTCAGCTTGAGCCAGCCCGGCAGCGGCTGCCCGAAGTGTTTCGCGCCGGTGCGTCCATCGTAGCTGACGATGTAGGCGATGCTCCGCTCGTTAAGATCGTGGAGCGTCGCGACGAACGCATCGCATGCTAGCCCCTGGATGTAGCGCGGATCGCGCAGGCCCCACACGCCCTGATAGGGCGGATCGAGATACACAACGTCCTTTGTCGTCGCCAGATGCAGCGCCTCGCGGTAATCGCCTGCCGCCAGCGCCACGCGCCCGCGCAGCAGATGCGCCGCCGCTACGATCTGCTGCCGCATCGTCTGGGGGCGCATGCCCTTGCGGCGATGATCCGCGCTCTGGTTGAACGCGCCCTGCGCGTTATAGCGCACCGCTGCCTTCACACAGCGCGCCAGCAGGTAGAGCAGATCGTGCGGCGCGTGCGCCCGATTGAACGCGGCCCGAACCTCGTCGTAGTAGCTGCGCTCGCGGCCCTGCTGCTCGTGCCACAGGTGCTCGTAGCGCCGCGCCAGGTCGTGCGGCTGCTCGATGATCGCGCGCCACAGCTCCATCAGCGGCGCGTTGGCGTCGTTCAGCACGAAGCGCTGCGCGGCCTGATGATGGGCCGCCGCGATCGTCACCGCCGCCGATCCCGCGAATGGCTCGATCAGCCGATCGACACGCTCAGGAAAACACGCGACGATCGCCCGCGCCAGCTTGCGCTTGCTGCCTTGATATGGAATGGGATGTGGAATGCGCATAGTGCCGCTAATTTCGCGTGTGTGATCGTCGTTGCCAGTGTGTACGCGCCGATAGGCCGGGGGCGGGCACCATGCGGGTGCCCATGCCCAGAGGGCACCCGCATGGGCACCCGGCGGTGGGCGTCCCCAAGAAATCCCTTTCTGATGCTGAATCGGCTATGTACCGCAAGTGCGCCTTCATGCTGCGACGAGCAGTATCCAGCGCTGCTACGCATGATATACGAGGTAGGGCCGCCGATGCAACCGCATCGGTGCTCAGGTAGGCCGCCCGCCGCGTGCCTCGCGCAGCGCCTCGAACTCCTCCTGTGAGATGAGCGTGCCGCCCTCGATCGCGCGCGATACTTCCCGGCGTCGGGCATCAAACTGTAGCTCGGCGCGCATCAGCCGGAAGCAGCGATCGTCCATCACTTCCTTGATCAGGTGATACCCTTCCGCCTCCGTGTCGCCGTACTCGGCGCTCAGATCGTTGTGCAGATCGATCCGCACGTGGACAGGCGAGCCGCAGCGCTGGCATTTGATATACAGATGCAGCCCACGGTCGTCGCTCGACTGAGCGCCGCCGCCAAAAAGTCGCCGTAGAAAGCCCATTGCACCCTCCTGTGCCAACACGATACAGGCGAATGGATTGCTCGTCAATGATGCGGCGGATTCGCAAGGCTCGGCGTCGGCGGTGTGCAAAGCATTGGGCTTAAAAACAACAGGACTCGTCGCATGACGAGTCCTGAGAATGTATCGTTTGCGGGCGCTATTTACCAGCGGCTAGAAGAGCGCTGCGAGCGGAAGCAATCGTTGCAGTAGACGGGCTTGTCGCCACGGGGCACGAACGGCACCTGTGCCTCACGCCCGCAGGATGAGCAGGTCGTCGTGTGCATCTGGCGCTGCTCGCGGCCACCGCCGTAGCTGTCGCGGCTGCTGTAGCCACCACCGCCACCGCCGTAGCTGTCGCCACCGCGATTCTGCTTGCGGGCGCGCCGACAGTTTGAGCAGCGAGTGGGCTCGTTGTCGAAGCCCTTCTGGGCGTAAAATTCCTGCTCTCCAGCCGTGAAGGTGAACTCCGTGCCACAATCACGGCACGTCAACGTCTTGTCTGCGAAGCTCATTGCTCGCCACTCCTAAGAACATGCGGATCTATCCAAATTGCCAGTGGTCTGAGTCAATGAGCACGGGGGGGGTACTGCAAGGGCAGAACGTATCCGAAGCATCCGTGGAACCAAACCATATGGACAACCAAGGAAATAATACCATACTTGCCGCAAAATGCAATACGTTGGGATAAAATGACTTGTATTCGTCATGCTGTCGTGCGCGGGTGTCAAGCACGTCGAATCGACGTTAGACACATCCATTCGAGCACTGTATAAGTGCCGCGCTGATCGTCTCGCTATGGGAGCATACACCATGCTGGATTTCACGCAAACACCCGGCGTATTGCCTCCCGCCGAGACAACATCACTTCCTGAGCTTCAGCGGCTCGACCGCGAGCTACAGCAGCATTTCAAAGATACCCTGATCTTACAACCGGCGCTTACCCGCTCGCTGGTCAGCTTCCAGGCCAATAAAGCGCGGGCGGTCTATCGCTGGTACAAGTATAAAGAAGCCTTCTCGGCAGCGCTTGTGGAGTATCTGCTACATCGCTACCAAGTGACGGCAGGCAAGCTTTTAGATCCGTTCGCGGGCAGCGGCACCGCGCTCTTTGCAGCAAGCGCCGCTGGCATGGATGCAGACGGCATCGAGTTGCTACCGATCGGCCAGCAGATCATTCAGGCCCGCAAGATCTTGGAGGAAGATTTTACCGCGGAAGATTTTGCAAGGCTGCGCCGCTGGGCCTGCGACCGCATCTGGAAACAATCGACTTCTACCGCTCCATTGCCCGTACTGCGCATAACCAGCGGTGCGTATCCTCCTGCAACGCTTGCGGCGATCGAGCAGTTCATAGGCGCGTACCAGCAAGAGCCTGCGCGAGTTCGGGCGGTGCTGCGCTTTGCGCTCTTATGCGTTCTCGAGTCGATCAGCTATACGCGGAAGGACGGCCAATATCTGCGCTGGGATTATCGCTCGGGGCGCAAACAAGGCCAGAAGCCCTTCGATAAGGGCCAGATTCTTGACTTCGAGCAGGCGATAGCCGCCAAAATAGACGAGATCCTGTTTGATTTGCAGGCACATCCCATGCTCGATCTCTTCCCCGCCGACGACCGGCGAGGGCAATTGCAGCTCTATAGTGGCTCGTGTCTCGACATGTTGCCGCAGCTTCCGTCCCGGGCCTACGATGCGATCCTCACATCTCCACCCTACTGCAACCGCTATGACTACACACGCACCTATGCGCTGGAGCTGGCTCTGCTGGGCATCGACGAGCGGCAGCTTGTCGAGCTGCGCCAGCAGATGCTGAGCTGTACGGTCGAGAACCGCGCCAAAGATCTGCTCACCATCAATCCTGAGTGGTCGCAGGCGGTCGCCGCCACCGACCAGCATCGGCTGCTGCAAGCGATTCTGCGGTACCTGGAGAGCCAGAAGAACCAGGGCGCGCTGAATAACAACGGTATTCCAAGGATGGTCCGGGGCTATTTCTATGAGATGGCGTGCGTGATCGCCGAGTGCGCGCGTGTGCTCAAGCCCGGCGCGCCGCTGATCATGGTCAATGATAATGTTCGCTACGCGGGCGCGAGCGTCTCGGTCGATCTGATCCTTTCAAGCATTGCCGAGCAGCTTGGTTTCTCGGTTGAAGAGAGCCTTGTGCTTCCGGGCGATAAAGGCAACAGCAGCCAGCAGATGGGCGAGCATGGACGCGCTCCGCTGCGCAAGTGTGTCTATGTGTGGCGAAAAGTGTAACAATGCTTGATCGACCCTATCGGCAACAATCGAAAAGAAAATGGCTCATGAGATCTGGAGTCAGCTCGAACATGGTACCTTGGAGAATGCCGCGAACCTGACTGATGCGAACCAGCTTGCCGCTATATCGCGCTGGCTGTGTCACTTGTAATCCCTGCACGATGCACACACCCAGGACTCGCCGCGTGACGAGTCCTGCGCGTATCTCAGCCCGCTATCTTGCTACCCCGCGCGGGCTAACCTCGCCCAGCACGGTGGGCACCGGCGGCAGCGGCGTGCCCGCCCTGCGAGCAAAGGCGCGCTCGTAGATCGCGGCGATCTGCTGCCCACCCAGCTCCCAGGAGTGCTCGCGCACGGCTTTGATCCGCCCCAGCCGCCCCAGCGTCGCGCTGCGCTCCCGATCGTCCAGCAGGCCGATCATCTCCTGCGCCAGCGATGCGCTATCGCCGAGACGCGCATAGACGCCGAGATCGCCCAGCATCTCGCGGCTGACCGGCGTGTCGAACGCGACGACCGGCAGGCCCATCGCCAGGTAGTTGGTGATCTTGCCCGCGCCCTCCGTCGCCGACATCTTGGGCGCGACCGCGATGTCGCCCAGGGCCAGGTAGGCGTGCAGATCTTTGTACAGGATGCGGCCCGGCAGCGTTACATGCTCGGCCACACCCAGCGACTCCGCCAGCGCGCGGTAGCTCAGCACATCGGGATAGCCCATGATCAGGAAGTGAACGTCAGGCCGCTCCGCGATAACCATGCGCGCGGCCTCCAGCAGCTTATTCGTGCCCTGATACGGCGCGAGCAGCCCGATGTACGCGACGATCCGGCGATCGGCGGGGATGCCAAGCTCCTGCCGCAGCCGCAGCCGCTCGGCCTCCCACGCGGGCGAGCCGTCGAAGGGCTGAAAGCGGGTGGTGTTGACCGAATCCACAACCGTGTACAGCCGGTCGCGGGGGAAGCTCCACTCGCGGTGCAGCGTTTCCGCCGCGTTATACGTCGAGGTGATCACCGCGTCGGGGATGCGGTTGATCGTATCTTCGAGCTTTTGCAAAGGGCGCAGCAGCGAGCTACGGGGCCGCAGAAACACCCGATGATCGAGCATCTCGCCCGTCAGCGAGCCCTGGTAGTCGAAGATCAGCGGAATCCGCAGCAGCTTGCTGACGACGGAGCCGATCAGCGCGCCCTCGTGCAGATGGGCGTGAATAATATCCGGCCTGACCGCCAGGGCAACGCGCAGGGTGCGCCAGGAGAGCGCAATATCCAGATAGAGTTTGTGCCGCGACGAGCCGACCATCGCCCGCTTGATCCACGGCACGTCCCAGGAGCGGCGAATATCCAGGCCGGGCATGTCATCGCCGTTGTGATAGGTGGTCATCACAACGCGGTGCCCCAGCTGCTTGAGAATCTTCGCCTCCTCCCAGATCCGAACGTGACAGCCGTAATCGGCGAAAAACGATGTCGGCGCGATCGTTAGAACAGTGTATGGCATATCCTCTACTCGATCCCAGTCCAAGCTCAGGCAGCTTGGCTGGCGGACATTATGCAAACTGCCGCATTCTACCGCGACACTGCTCATGGGGCAAATTGCGGTCCAGCGTTGCAGCGCGATCGACCGCCGGACAGCCTGCCCGGCGGTCGATGACTCACAGCGCCGCGTACGATGAGATGGCCGCCGCTACCTGGGCCGCGCTTCGGCAACCTCGGCGACCTGCCCCGACAGATCGGCGTCGTAGCCGATGTTGACGATGACGCGCGCAGCGCCAAGATCAGCCCAGCGCTTCAGCTCGTCCGCGAGATGCTCCGGCCAGCGCTGCCAGTGCAAAAAGACCGATACGTCCACGGCCCGCCCCGACTCGGCGATGACTTCCTGGGTATAGCTCAGCAGCGCCTCGTCGTTGTAGATGTTGATCTCGTCGGCGTACGTGGCGGCGCTGCGGATCATGTGGCGCGATCCTCCGACGCCGACCATCACGCGCGGCGGTGCGGACGGCGCAGGCGTGCAGGCGGCATCCGTAAGCTGGATGTGCTTGCCCTCGTAGGTCGTCAGCTCGCCCCGCCATATCAGGCGCAGCGCCGCGATCGTCTCCTCCAGCGTCTCGACCCGCGTCGTCGCGTCGGGAAAGGGCTGGTGCCACGCGCGGTACTCGACCGGATAATCGCCTGCGCCGATGCCTAGCTCAAACCGACCGCCGCTGATGATCGACAGCACCGATGTTTCTTTAGCAAGGACTCCCGTGGTGTAGTTGAGGCGGCAGATGACCATCGGCAGCAGATGGATGCGCGTGGTCGCGCACGCCAGCGCGCCGTAGGCCGACCAGCCACAGACATAGGCCCATTCGGGCCGCTCCGAGTGATAGTGATCCCAGAAGCCGACCGTATCCAGGCCAGCGCTATCGGCAAGCTGCGCCGCCTTGAGAATCGCGGGCCAATCGCCGGTCGGGCTGAGAGCGATGCCAACACGCATACAATCCTCCTGTTGCTGGGAGGTAGCAGCTTTGCACACACCTGTGACACCTACGGTCACAAAAAAGGCGAAACTTCAGCGATCGGACACACACAGCGGCGCGTTGTTCGGCGGGATGCGCACGTGCAACATGCCGATGATCTGCTTGCCTTTGGGATTGTGCAGCACGACCAGCTCCGACGAAGTGAGACGTTTATGCAACTGCCGCAGCTCTTCCAGCCGGTCTTCGGGCGCGAGGAGCACCGTGTAGGGCTGCCGCACCGTATCCGTCAGCGTCTCGCAGCTCAGCTCCTCTTCGATGTTACGCCCCGGCTTATCCGTCAGAAACTTCAGGACCGGGCTGGCCTCGTAGTAGATCCAGTCAGTCTCAAGGAATACGATCTCGAAATCCTGCTCCGGCAGCGCTTGCAGGTAGCGCGCGGCGTAGGTCGCGGTCTGTCCGGTGTAATCGCTATCCCACATCGCCCGCGTGTCGTGCTGGAGGTAGCTGTAGATGCCGCCGCCGACGTAGAGACAGGCCGCGCCTGCTGCAAAGACCAACTCCAGCTTACGCTGCGGACGCGGCAGCGGCGCGCGAAACTGGCGGATCAGCCGATCCAGCGCGTAGCCCATGCACAGCGCGACCGCCGGAACAAAGGTGATGTAGCGGCTCGGCATCGGCGTGTCGATCGTCAGCACGCCGCCCAGCAGGATGCCCACGCCCAGGTAGCACGCCAGGAAGAGCTTGAGCCAGCGCGCGGTATCGCGGGCAGCCCACACGCCGATCAATCCCAGCGCGAACAGCGCTGCGTCGAATGGGCCGAGATACTGCGGCCAGACGTACCACAGCGGCGGGCCGCCGATCGGGAACAGAAACGGCAGATAGGCGCGGCGAAGCTGATCGCCGAGCACCAGCCACCACGGATGCCGCGCTAGCTCGTGATCCAGCCAGCCCGACGAGAAGATGTTGACGATCGAGACACGCGCCGTGTAGATCTCAGGACGTTTGGCAAAATAGGCGATCATCGGGCCATACACCAGCAGCACGCCCGCTCCGATCCACAGCAGCGCCGCGCCGCCGCGCCGCCACGAGCGCGCGCCGTCGGGTGGAAAGAGCGTCAGCAGCCCGATCTGCGCCACGACCAGGATCGGGATCAGCCGCGCGCCCGGATAGAAATACTGGCTCAGGCCGGTGATCGCGCCGCCGAGCAGCAGCCAGCGCCAGGCGTTGCGCTGCCAGCCCCGCCAGACGGCCCAGATCGCCAGCGGCAGCAGCCAGGCCATGTGAATAACCTCGGTGCCCACACGCGAGAAGACCAGATGGAACGGCAGCGCCGCCACGATCAGCGCGGCCCAGAAGCCAGTCCAGAAGTCCCAGAGCGAGCGCCCCAGCGCGTAGATCGCCAGGATGCTGAGCGTGCCGCCGATCGCGCCCAGGAAGCGCAGCCCAAGCGCCGAGCGACCGAACAGCCGCAGCGCCAGCGACTCGAAGAAAAAGTAGAGGTTGGTGTGTGATTGCCAGCCCGTTCCGATCAGCGGCGGCGGCTCCGGCTTCAAGAAGTTCGCCGCGCTCGACGCAAACGCCGCCGCGTCGCCGTCCACGCGGAAGGGCACGGTGTCGAGCCACAGGAGGCGCAGCGCCGCTGCCAGCACAGCCACGCCGCCGAGCGCGATCCATTGCAGATGTCGCGGCGGCTGTCCGTCCCGGTCGCAGATTTCCTGGCGGAAGCCGTGCCAGCCCAGCGCCAGCCCCGCCACATGCAGCCCGACGCCGAGCGGCAGCATTACGTCTGCCAGCAGCGACGGGTGCAGCGCGAACAAGAGCTGTCCGCTAAACAAACACAGCAGCGCTGCGCCGATTGCGATGGTGGTGCGTGTGCCAGTCATACAATCTCTGTGGAATCTGCTCGATCGGTTGCTATTTGGGAGCATGGTACAATTTCGCCCGATAATTGTACATGAGGTACGGATGACAGTGATCAACCAAAAGATGGTTCGGGCATTCATCGAGGGACGCTACTGGCAGCATCCGATCCGCGCGCTCCGCATCTACCGCGCCGAAACTGCCCGCAAGAATAAAGGCTATAAACAGGCGTGGGAGGCTGTCGGGAAGGACGCCGGCTGGACCTTTACGATGATGAACGGCTCGCCCGACGAGGCGACGCTCCAGCGCACCGGGCGCGAGATGGCGCAACGGCTGGTCGATGCCCTGGCGATCGAGCCCGACCACCGTGTGCTGGAGCTAGGCTGCGGCGTTGCTAGGGTGGGCCGCGAGCTTGCGCCGCGCGTCGGGCAGTGGCACGGCGTCGATATTTCCTCGTCGATCCTCAAGATCGCGCGCCGCCGCACCGCGCACCTGCCGAACGTGCAGTTTCACGAGCTGAGCCGCACCGCGCTGCCGCTGCGCGACAACAGCATCGATCGCGCCTACTCGCATCTGGTGCTGTTCCACATGGACAAGGAAGATCTGTTCCTGTACTTGCAGGAGCTTCAGCGCATCCTCGCGCCGGGCGGCCTGCTCTACTTCGATACCTGGAACCTGCTGCATCCCGAAGGCTGGGAGCGCTTCATCTGGGAGCTTGAGCACCACCGCCACAAGCAGGTCAAGCCCGCGCACCGCAACCAGTTCTGCACCGCCGAGGAGATTCGGCTCTATGTCGAAAAGGCCGGTCTGGTGCCGCTGCATATCATCGACGAGAGCTTCTGGGTGCAGACGATCGCGGCGAAGCCCGGCCCCGACATGGATATCGACGCGCTCAAGGCTGCGCTGTGCAATCTCGACGCGCTGATTCCGCGTGGCAGGTGGTATTACTGATGCGGCGGCTGGCGCTGCTCCGATGCAGCCTGTGGCTCTGTCTCCTTGTCGCCTGCTCGAACATTCCGGTGGAGGTTGCGCCAACGCCGACGCCGGTCGTCACGCCCACGCCCAGGCCCGATGCGCTGGGCTTTGCCAACGGCCATACGCTGCGCGGCGCGTTCCGCACGTTCTGGCAGCAGCATGACGGCGTGGCAACCTTTGGCCTGCCCCTGACCGAGGAGCTCTGGATCGACGGCGCGCAGACGCAGTATTTCGAGCGGGCGCGCTTCGAGTTGACCGGCGATGGTCAGGTTCGGCTGGGCGATCTCGGCGCGGAGTCGCTGGCCTTGCAGCGTATCGAAACGCAGCCGGACACGCCGCGCGCGGACTCGACGTGCCTCTTCTTCGACGCGACCGGCCACAATCTCTGCGGCGCGTTCCGCACGTTCTGGGAGCAGTATGGCGGCGAGACGGTGCTTGGCATGCCGCTGACCGAGGTGTACAGCCGCGACGGCGGGCAGACGCAGTATTTCGAGCGGGCGCGCTTCGAGCAGCCTGCCGGAGGCCCGGCGCAGCTTGCGCCGCTGGGCGACGAGGCGCTGTCACGGCTTCCAGCTCACTCGCTGCTGCGCGCGTCTGAGGCCACACCGGCCCCGCAGCGCGCGAGCCTCAAGCGCACCGATCAAACGATTCAGCCGCTTCAAACCGTGCGCGCGGTGCTCGAAACCGAGGCCAGCGGCGCGGCAACGGTCTTCTGGGGCGATACGCGCGGTCAGTTCTGGACCAGCGGCGTCACGCTCGACGCCAGCCAGACCGAGGTCGAGCATCAGGCGCGCGGCGCGCTCGGCCCGCACGGCGCGGTCGTGGTGATCGATGGGCGGATCGCCGGGGTGACAACCGATGTGTTTCGGCTGGATGCGACGACCGCGATCGTAACGGGCGAGCCGCGCTTCGACGAGCTAATCCCGCGTGTTAAGGCCTTCATGGACCAGGACATCTCCGAGTACGCCTTCGACGGGCACGCGGTGCGGGGCTATCGCTCGCCCGACAATCCGCTGCTCTGGCTGCGCGACCATGTGCATCAGGGCAAGGGCTATGCCTACTGGGAGCAGGATATGACCAGCCTGCTCGATCAGTTTCGGCGGTTGCAGCGACCGAATGGCGCGTTCGACGATTACCTTGGCGTCTTCGATTTCGGCCCGGTCCACGGACGCAAGGAGGTCGAGGCCGATCTGGAATACCTGTTCATCGAGGGCGTGTATCGCGCGTGGCAGGCAACCGGCGATGACGATTGGCTCAGACGGCAGATCGCGGCCATGGAGCGCGGCTTGAGCTACGCCATGACCGATCCGCAGCGCTGGGATCAGAACCACCGCCTGGTTAAGCGTCCGTTCACGATCGACACCTGGGACTTTGAGATCGGTCAGCCGACGATCTCACCCGACGGCAACGTCGCGCCGCGCCACTGGATCGACGAGCAGACCAGGTGGTCGATCTTCCACGGCGATAACACCGGCTACGCCCACGCGATAGAGCTGCTGGCACGTATGTACGAGCATCTCGGCGACGGCGAGCGCGCCGCGCACTGGCGGGCGGAGTCGCGCAGCCTGATCGAGCGGCTCAACGCACTGGCCTGGAACGGCACGTTTTATCGTCACATGGTCCATCTCACGCCCGTTGAGGTGCCGGTGGACGAGGCGCAGCAGCTTTCGCTCTCGAATGCGTACGCGCTCAACCGGCAGGGCATGACGCCGGAGCGGGCCGACGCGATCATCAGCGAGTACCAGGCGCGTCGTCGCCCGCCCGATCAGTCGTTTGCCGAGTGGTACTCGATCGATCCGCCGTTTCCTGCCGGCGTGACAAGCATGCCCGAACATGCTCAGGGCCATCGACCGGGTGAGTACGTCAACGGTGGAATCATGCCGCTGGTCGGCGGCGAGCTGGCGCGCGGTGCGTTCAGCCACGGCCACGAGGCGTACGGCTTCGATATTTTGCAGCGCTACTACAGCCTGATCGCGGGCACTGGCGCGTCCTACCTGTGGTATCACCCGATCGGGCAGCCCGGCATTTCGGGCGCTGCGACGATCCCTACCGATGGGTGGGGATCGTCGGCGATGCTGGCGGCGCTGATCGAGGGCGCGGCGGGCGTCACCGACCAGGACGTGCGCTTCTCGCGCGCGACGATCGCGCCGCGCTGGTCGAGCACTCGCGAGGTGGACTCCGCCACGGTGACGGTGCGCTACGGTGCCTCGAATGGCTACGTGGCCTACCGCTGGGAGCGTACGCCCGATGGGCTGCGCCTGAGCTGGACCGGCAGCGGCGCTAGCGTGGATCTGCACGTGCTGCTGCCTGCGGAAGCGCCCGACACGGTGCAGGCAGTGCTCAACGGCCAGCGCCAGACGCCGCCGATCGTCAGATCCCGCGAAAGCCGCTACATCGATCTCAGCACCACAGCCACCGGCGACCTCACGCTGGCCTGGTAAGCGGCGGTATCGGATCTTGTCGCTCCGTTATATCGAAAATCTTTATGGTAAACACGACGAGTCATAATCTTGTAATCTTCAGTTTGCAGCAAAGGTTTTCCACAGGCTTTGCGAGTTATCCACAGACCTGGGGATAACTCGTGGATTATTCTACGATGGCCCGATCAAAGATTAAGTGATTGTAAAGCCGCGCTTAGCAATCACTTAATCAAAGTGTCGGACGTTATCCACATGCCTGGGGATAACTTATCCAAAATTTTCCCCACTTTACACCGCCTTCAATCACGGGCGCTATAGGCAACTCAGGGACTACTATAAAAAACTCTTATGCAAGAGCACCCTTTTTCCTCTTGAAGATTAGCCGCTGATCGAGTATGATCGCCGTCACGTTCAGGTGATTGACCTGACGCTCTTAATGCTCAATATCCCTACACACAACGCTGTGCGGCGTGTACCAGCCCTCGCATTGGCCGGTAGTATGTAGGAGGCATCTTTGAATACGAAACAAATCTGGCAGGCGGCGCTCGGCGATCTCCAGCTTCAACTGCCGCGTAGTGAGTTTGATACCTGGATCAAAGAAACTACGCTCGTTGATCTGGCCGATAACCAGGCGATTATCGGGACGCCGAACATTTTCGCACGTGAGAAGCTGGAAGGGCGCTATGTCACCCCGATCCGTGACACGCTGCACACGATCCTGGGCTATCCCGTGCAGGTGCAGGTGGTGATCGGGGCAAGTGGGGACGCACCGCCTGCCGCCGACGAGGATCGCGAGGTGCCCAAGCCTAACGGCTACGCAGGCAGAGCGACGGGCTACCTGAGCGGCAACTATACCTCGACCCGCTCGCATAACGCTGGCGCGCAGCAGCTTGAGCTGCCGACGCCACGTATGGCGATGCTTAATCCGCGCTATACCTTCAGCTCCTACATTGTCGGCTCGTCCAACCGGCTCGCGCACGCAGCCTGTCTGGCTGTGGCCGAGCATCCCGCGAGTGCCTATAATCCGTTGTTTCTGTACGGCGGCGTGGGGTTGGGCAAGACCCACCTGCTCCACGCGATCGGCAACTATGCCCTGGATGCCAATCCCGAAGTCAGCGTGCTGTATGTCTCGTCGGAAAAGTTTACCAACGATCTGATTAACGCGATCCGGCGGCAGAATACCGAAGAGTTTCGGCTGCGCTATCGCAACATCGACGTGCTGCTGATCGACGATATTCAGTTTATCACCGGCAAAGAGGCAACGCAGGAAGAGTTCTTCCACACGTTCAACACGCTGCATGGCGCTGGCAAGCAGATCGTGATCAGCTCCGACAAGCCGCCCAAGGCGATCGTGACGCTGGAAGAGCGGCTGCGCTCGCGCTTCGAGTGGGGCCTGATCGTCGATGTTCAGTCGCCCGATCTTGAAACGCGGACGGCGATTCTGCGCGGCAAGGCCGAGTCGCTGAATGTGCGCGTGCCCGACGAGGTGATCGATTTCCTGGCGCATCGCATCCAGTCGAACATTCGCGAGCTTGAGGGCAGCCTCAACCGGGTGGTCGCCTTTGCCAACCTAAATCGCCAGTCGATCTCGGTCGAGCTTGCCAGCACGGCGCTCAGCGAGCTTCTGGAAAACTCGCGCCGCCAGCGGATCACCACCGAGGCGATTCTGGAGTCGGTGTCGAAGTACTACGGCGTCGATACCAAGATCCTCAAAGGACGCCAGCGGTCGCGCAATATCGTCGTGCCGCGCCAGATAGCGATGTACCTGATGCGCGAAGAGACAGAGTCGAGCCTGGTCGAGATCGGCTCGGCGCTCGGTGGCCGCGATCATACCACGGTGCTCCACGGCTGCGAGAAGATCGCCGAGCAGCTCAACACCGACTCGCGGCTGCGCTCTGATGTGCTTGAGATCCGCAACCGGCTGTATAATGGCAACGCTCCGGCGATGTAGGCGCGCGATCGGAGGATGGCGCTGGATTGCCATCGACGACTGAACGGGCGCAGGCCGCACCGGCTGCGCGCCGCGATGGCAGCCAGGTCACGATGGGCAAAATAGCAATGCCAGGCTCGTGTTTCCGTAACTGCTCATAGCACTATGACGCTACCGTGCCGGACGTTCCGCCCCCAGAGAATCGCTGAGTGCATCGGTTGGCGGGCGTTACGGCGATCGGACGACAGGTTCGATCGTGCTAGACACGAGTTTGGCTTCCCCTCTGCGGGCCGACCACGTTCGTCGGCCCGCACATCTTTTAAGCGGTGCTACGGCCTATGCTGACACTCGATACCTTTCGCCAACTGCTCACGCCGACGGGCCAGGCGGCGCTGGCGGCGGCGCAATCGCTTCAGCCCGTGGATGCCACGCTGCTGCGCGATCTGGCTACGCTGCGCAGCTCGTTTACGCCGGAGCTGGCTTCGGCGGCGCTGGAGACGGTGCTGCTGCGTCAGCGGGCGCGGGCCAAATTTAGCCGCGCCGACCGGATGTATTTCACGCGGGAGGCGCTTGAGCAGGCTTCGGGCGAGCGGGTCGCGCGTCAGCGGGCGCTGCGCTATCGCGACGTGGACGGGCCGATCTATGATGTGTGCTGCTCCATCGGCGGGGATGGCCTGAGTCTGGCCGAGACGGGTCTGGCGGTCGTCGGGCTGGACATCGATCCGCTGCGGCTGGCGATTGCGGAGGCGAACGCGGCGGTCTATGCCGTCGCCGAGCGCGTGACGTTTCAGCTCGTCGATGTGCGGACGTGGGCCGTGCCGCAGGGCGCATACGTCTTCTTCGATCCTGCCCGGCGCAGCGGCGGGCGGCGGCGGTGGCAGCCCGAAGATTACGAGCCGCCGCTGTCGCTGATCGAGGCGTGGCTGCCGCGCGCGGCGGGAATCGGCGTCAAAGTCGCGCCGGGGATCGACTACGATGCGCTGCCGTACGACTGTGAGGTCGAGGTGGTATCGGTGGCGGGCGATGTGAAGGAGGCGTGTCTCTGGTTCGGCGCGCTCCGCCGCTCGACGCGCAGCGCAGTGCTGCTGCCTGAAGGCCACACGCTGCACGCCGTGCCCACACCGCCGATCCCGGTCGTCGCGCCGCTGGCCTATGTGTACGAGCCGGACGGCGCGGTGATCCGCGCGCATCTGGTCGAGCAGCTAGCGCAGCAGCTTAGCGCCGCCAAGATCGACGAGTCGATTGCGTTTCTGACGACGGATACGCTGATCGCCACGCCGTTTGCGCGCGCTTTTCGGGTGCTGGAGACGATGCCCTTCAACCTGAAGCGCCTGCGCGCCCGTCTCCGCGATCTCGGAGTCGGCCAGGTGGTGATCAAAAAGCGGGGCTCGCCGATCGATCCGCAGGTGCTGGAAAAACAACTGCGGCTTCAGGGCCAGCGCGCGCTCACGATCATCCTTACCCATGTGCAAGGCCAGCCGAGCGTGCTCTTGTGCGAGCCTGTGCCGAGCGCCTGAGACAGCAACAGGATCGGTCAAGCGCTTGACCGATCCTGCTGTCCTTCTCCCCTGGATGTTGTTTAGCGGTTGTTGCCGCCTTTGCGTGGCCCGCGCGATGTTGGCCGCTGCGAGCGATTGCCGCCGGGCCGCGCCGGGCCGCCTCGGCTGGAGCCGCCCCCCGATCGATACTGGCCTGGGCCGGAACGTCCGCCGGGTCGGGCCGGCGCGCGTCCGCGCCCTGAGCTGCCAAAGCCGCCTTCGCGTCGCTCGCCGCCTGGACCGCCGCTTCCGCTACGCGCTGGCCCTCCTGGTCGCGCCGGACGGCCTGGTCGCTCGCTGCGGTCGGCACCCTGGCCGCGCGAGGGGCCGCGCTGATTCGGATCGAACGAGCGCCGAGGCCGATCTTCCTGGCTGCGCGGTCCACGATCGCGGGGAGGACCACCAAAGCCACGCCGCCCTGCCGTTCCCTGTGACGGTCGCGCCCGTGGCCCGTCGCGCTGCTCGCCGTAGTCGCGCCGCTCGTTGCCGCGCTGCTCGTTGTCGCGCTGCTCGCCGTAGTCGCGTCGCTCGTTGCCGCGCTGCTCGTTGTCGCGCCGCTCGTTGCCGCGCTGCTCGCCGTAGTCGCGCCGATTGTCGCCGCCCCATCCCCGCTGATTGCTGGACGGCCCACGATCGGAGCCGTAGCCGCGCCGGGCGTCGTTGGGACGATCGGAGCCGTAGCCGCGTCGAGCATCGGTAGGGCGATCGGAGCCGTAGCCGCGATTGCGTGAATCTGCATCGCGGCGCGGGCCGGAGGCGGAATTGTAGCCTCCACCGGAGCGCTCTCGGTACCCGCCCTCTCTGTAGCGATCACTCCCGCCGCGCGGCTGCCGCTGTGGGGACGCGCCACCACGATCGAAGCCACGCTGCTGATCGCGCTGCGGTGTCGAGCGCGGGCGGCGCTCGTCGTACGTGCTCGGCCCTTGCTGTGAGCGAGGACGAGCGCGATCCGTAGATCGTGGCGGTTGTGCAGAATCGGCGTCCGAGAGCTCTGCCCGATCATCGTCGGGCGCTGGCCGGGCCTCAAGCGCATCAGTCGGCTCTGCTGGCGTGTCGGGTGCGCCCTGGCTAGCGGGTGAATCTTGTCTATCGAACGAAGGGCGTCGCACTCCACGAATCACGCGCAGCCGACGACCTTCGGGTCGGTTTCGATCTGCCATACGGCGTTCTGCCTCCTCCTCGGCGGCGCGCGAAGGAATATGCTGAGTGTGTGCGCGCAGCATTTGAACTTCTGTTGGCGTCAGGTCACGCCATTGACCGGGCGCAAGCTCGCCCAGATTGAGCGGGCCTTCGCGCACGCGGATCAGACGCAGTACGTCGTAGCCCAGCATGCGCGCGATCTCCCGAATCTGACGCTTGCGGCCTTCGCGCATCACGACGCGAATCCAGGTGCCTGATGACGCTCGCTCCAGCACCTCGACCCACGCGGGCATCGTCATCTCACCCTCAAGCTCGACGCCTTCGCGCCACGCCCGCAGATTCTCGACAGTCGGCGCGCGGTCGAGCAAGACCCGGTACTCTTTCTCCACCTCGAAGCGCGGATGGGTCAGCCGGAAGGCCAGATCGCCGTCGTCGGTCAGGAGGATCAGGCCCTCGCTATC
>DASUTC010000138.1 GCA_036374795.1 Herpetosiphonaceae bacterium | reverse complement strand
TCCTGGGGTGGAATCAATGCGCTGGTCCATGCCACGCTGCCGGATGCGCAGGTTCAGCCGCGCGCGCTGGTGCTGGAAGACCCGGTGCTGCTGCTGGCCGCCGATCCCGCTCCCTACCTGCCGGCGTTTACGGCTGGCGTTGGCGTGCCCCGCGACGCGCTGGTTGCGGAGATGAGCGCGGCCAATCCGCGCTGGCATGAGTGCGATGTCTGGTGGAAGGCCGAGGCGTGGCAGCAGGTGCGTCGCTCCGCGATCGAAGGCTTTTTCGTCGACAACGCGGCGATTAACGTCGTGGATCGGCTGCGCCAGCTTACACTGCCGACGCAGATCTTGGTCGCCGATCGGTCGCAGGGCGGCATCTGGCTTGCCGAGCATATCCCGCTGGTGCAGGGCGTGATTCCGGCCTGCGTCTCGCTTGAGGTGCTCGCGGGCAGCGGCCATAACATCCACCGCGACTCGTTCATTCCGTTTACGATGACGCTGGGCGTGTTCGTGCGGCAGTTTCTCAAGGCTGCGCGCTGATATTCGATTCATTTCGAGCGCTTCGGCAGCGGCAAAGGGTACGCAATCGGCGTGCCCTTTCCTGTCGCTCCTGATGGTTGCGATGTTTGGTGCGGCGCGGCTGCCGAGGGATCTTGAAACTTCAAGTATCATGAGGCGCGAGGGATCTCAAGCCTTTGATGCTGCATACGAAGGGAGGAGGCATGACCGCAACAGCTTTTGGTCAACTACCTGGCATGGAGCAAGCCTGGACGACTCTGGGAGCGGTACAGACGCTGGAGCGCGACGAGCGCGGCGTTCGCTGCGACTGTGGCGGTCCGCTGTGTACGGTGGCGGTTCTCGCGCCGAATCTGGTGCAGGTGCGGATGTCGCCGACCGGTAGCTTCTCGCCTCGGCGCTCGTGGGCCGTCAATCGCGACGATGCGGATTGGCCGGGTGTGCCGTTCGAGCTGCGCGAGCAGGAGGACGCGATCGAGATCGAGACGCAGCAGATGCTTGTGCGCATCCAGCGCGATCCCTGCCGCGTCACCTGCTTCGACAGGGCGGGCCGCCCATTTGCCCAGGATGCGCCGATGGGCTGCGGCTGGCGGCTGGGCGCGGTCGCTGGCTGGAAGCAGATCGAGGAGGACGAGCACTTCTACGGCTTCGGCGAGCGCACCCGCCTGCTCGATCATCGCACGGAGCAGCTCACGAACTGGACCCGCGATGCGGTCAACTATAGCTCCGCCACCGACAATATGTATATCGCGATCCCGTTCTTCATCGCGCTCCGGCCACAGGTCAGCTATGGCCTGTTCTTCAATACCACCTATCGCAGCCGCTTCGACATCGGCGCGGAGCGACCCGGCGAGTGGTGCATGGAGACGCACGGCGCCGAGCTGGACTACTACATTATCTACGGCGAGCCTGCCGCGATTCTTCGGACCTACTCCGAGCTGACGGGCCGCATGCCGCTGCCGCCGCGCTGGGCGCTCGGCTATCATCAGTGCCGCTGGAGCTACGAGTCCGAGCAGATCGTGCGCGAGCTAGCGGGCGAGTTCCGCAGCCGCCGCATCCCCTGCGATGTGATCCACCTCGACATCGACTATATGCGCGGCTACCGCGTCTTTACCTGGAGTCCCAAGCGCTTCTCCGATCCTGAGAAGCTGGTGCGCGATCTGGCCGAGGACGGCTTCAAGACGGTGACGATCATCGATCCGGGCGTGAAATACGAGCCGGAGGCCGACTACGAGCCGTTCGATCAGGGCCTGGCCCGCGACTATTTCGTACGTACCGCCGACGGCACGCTCTTTCACGGCTACGTCTGGCCCGACCGCGCGGTGTTTCCCGATGTTATGCGGCCTGAGGTGCGCGAGTGGTGGGGCGATCTCCACAAGAGCCTGACCGATATCGGCGTGGCTGGCATCTGGAACGACATGAACGAGCCCGCGATCAAGGATCAGCCCTTCGGCGAGCCAGACGGCAAGCACATTACGATGCCGCTGGATGCGCCCCAAGGCCCGCTCGACGAGCGCGCGACGCATGCGGAGACGCGCAATCTGTACGGCTCGATGATGTCGCGGGCTACCCACGAGGCGCTGAGCCGCCTCCGCAATGAGCGCTCGTTCGTGCTCTCGCGTTCGGGCTACGCAGGCATTCAGCGCTGGTCGGCATCGTGGATGGGCGATAACCGCTCGGCCTGGTCGCATCTCGAAATATCGCTGCCGATGCTCTGCAACATGGGCCTATCGGGCGTGCCCTTTGTCGGCTGCGACATCGGCGGCTTCTTCGGCAACGCCACGGGCGAGCTGTTCGCGCGCTGGATGCAGCTTGGCGTGCTCTATCCGTTTATGCGCGGTCACTCCGAGCTTGGCACCAAGCGCCACGAGCCCTGGGTCTTCGGCGAGCGCGTCGAGCAGATCTGCCGCGAGTATATCGAGCTGCGCTACCGGCTGCTGCCCTACATCTACGCGCTCTTCTGGGAGGCCGCCACCACGGGCGCGCCGATCCTGCGACCGCTGCTGTATCACTTCCCGAACGATCCGCGCACCTACGATCTGCACGATCAGGTCGTGCTTGGCCCGTCGCTGCTGGCCGCGCCGATCTACCGCCCCGGCGTTGAGTACCGCGCGGTCTATCTGCCCGCCGGGACGTGGTACGACTGGTGGAGCGGCGAGCGTTACGAAGGCCCGACCGATATTCTGGCGCACGCGCCGCTGGAGCGGATGCCGCTGTACGTTCGGGCCGGTGCCGTGATCCCGCTGGGGCCGGTGATGCAGCATACCGGCGAGCGGCCCCTGGATGAGCTGACAGTGCGCGTCTGGCCCGGCTCCGGCGAGTGGACGCTCTATGAGGACGACGGTCAAAGCTTCGATCATCAGCAGGGCGTGTGGGCC